>CAJXVT010000020.1 GCA_913062575.1 uncultured Flavobacteriaceae bacterium
GACCATTAAAACAGTAACAATTCCTAAAATGATTTTAATCGCTTTCATATTTATATGCTAATTGTTTCTCCTATTTCTAATAAAATTAATTCTTTTGACTTAGCATTGAATTTGTTTTTCGCTTCAACAGTATCTATCTCAATTGGTGGAAAGGTATTAAAATGACAACCAATTATAGTATTACATTCCACAAAATCACTTGCTACAATTGCTTCATCTATTCCCATAGTAAATGTATCTCCAATTGGTAAAATAGCAGCATTAAGTTTTGTAAACATCGGAATCAACTTCATATCAAAATGCGCACAAGTATCTCCAGCAATATAAATTGAGGTATCATTTGCAGACAATACAAATCCGCCAGGCTGACCACCATAAGATCCATCTGAAAATGAAGACGTATGAATTGCATTTACATATTTAGTAGAAAATTCTTCACAACAAAAAGACCCTCCATGGTTTAAATGATACCCCTTCAATTCTTTTGCCACAAAATGATTGACAATTTCATAGTTAGAAATAATTGTCGCTCCTGTTCTTTTCGCTATTACTTCAACATCTAACACATGATCTTGATGTGCATGTGTAATTAAAATATAATCTACTTTCAGTTGATTTATATCTATATCTGAAGCTTTAGGATTGGCAGAAATAAATGGATCTACCAATACATGTTTCCCGTTTACTTCAATTCCAAAACTTGCGTGACCATAAAAAGTGATGTTCATTTTATATTAAGATTTTGTGCTGTTGATTCTTTTTCTAAAATAGAAAATTAGAATGAACAAAACAATAATAAATGGCCAAACATTAATTATTGAAACCAAAAAGGATTTTACATTTTCAAAACCTTGTTTAAAAGCGCTTCCAATTTTACTTCCAAAAGTTGATTGATTTGCAGCTGTTTTCTTATAAAAAGTAATATTTAAGGTTGAAAATGAAACTTGATTTTGTAAATATTTTAATCTTCCTTCTGTAGCTTCAATATCTCCTCTTAATTTTCCTAGTTCTCTTTCTACATCCAGAATTTCTCTAACTGTTTTTGCTTTCTTTAGAATTTCTAAATATTTAAACTCAAGAGCTTTCTTTGTTTTTAACCGTGCTTCCACATCTAAAAATTGCTCAGTAACATCAGAAATTCTAATACTCTTATTATCAAACTTCTCTACTCCTTTTGCAATTCCTTCTAAAATTACATCAAAACTTTTGGCTGGAACTCTAACAGAAATTGTAGTACTAATTCTATCCTCAGATTTGTACTCATTGTCATTGGCTACATAGCCATTATATTGATTTACTAAATCAAGAATTACTTTTCTAGTAGCTGCTAGCTCTTTGGTTTCAAAAGTAATATTACCCGTTTTGATTAATTTCCTTTCTACCTGATTAATTGCTGATTTTTTTTGCGGAGCTATTCTCTCAGTAATCGGAAGATCTCCAAAGGCAGAAACTGTTGTTTGGTGTTTTTTCACACAAGAAACTGCAAGCAAAACGACACTTATGTATAGGACTATTTTTTCATAATTGGTTTGTTTTAGGATTATAGTATGTGTCCTAATCCAAAAAGAATGCCAAATAAAAATGTGCTCAGAGCTACTTTTTTAAGCTCTCCATCAAAATCTGCTTCCTCTTTGTTTTTCATCACAAACAACATGTGCTTTAACAACGGAATAAAAGCAATTATAAATAAAAATTGAAATGGATTTTGATATTTAATTACAGAATATAGCAAGGCAAATACAAAAGAAGCTATGATTAATACATAGTGATATTTTTTTGCAAATTCAGCTCCAATTTTAACAACCAATGTGTTTTTACCAACTTTTTTATCGTTTACACGGTCACGCATATTATTCAAATTCAAGACTGCTGTGCTTAACAATCCTATAGAAAAAGCTGGAAGAAAAATAATGAAGTTGATACTTTTTGTAAACAAGAAATAAGAACCAACAACACTCAATAACCCGAAGAAAACAAATACAAAAATATCTCCTAAACCGCTATAACCATAAGCAGATTTACCAACTGTATATTTTATAGCTGCTGCAATTGAGGCTATTCCTAATCCAAAAAACAACAATGAATACCCAAAATCATCTTTTCCAAAAGCAACATAAATCAATATTAATGCAACTAGCAGTGTTATTATTGTAGTACTAATCATTGCCATTTTCATTTGTTTTGGTGTAATTACACCAGAAGCAACTAATCTTTTCTCTCCTGTTCTATTATCATCAGTTCCTTTGATTCCGTCTCCGTAATCATTTGCAAAGTTTGATAACACTTGAAAACCAACCGTAGTTAAAATGGCTAACCAAAAGATTAAAGATTTATAAATTGGATTTCCTCCAATTGAAATGGTCGTATTAAAAATATTTTCAGAAATAGTAAAAGCACGGTCATTATTCCCTAAAAAACCTCCAACAATAATTCCTGATAACGACAATGGTAACGTACGTAAACGTGCTGCTTGTATATAACTTTTTACATCCATAATTCTGTACTCTTTTCTACTTTATAAACTGTATAATTATAAATTTGTGTTGCACGTTCTTTTTCAATACACGGAATTTTTATTTTTCCCGAAGCAGTTTGTAGTATAATATCTACTACATCTTTTCTTTGCTGAAAAAGAGTTTGTTTCATTTTAATATTTTGGACTTTAAAAAATGGCAAATAGATGATATGTGTTTCTATTCTTCCTTTACCAATTAACAAAACCTCATCATCAAAGCTATAAAAAGTCTTTTTGAATTTTAACCGGATTAACAATATTACTAAAGGAAAAAGTATCAGATTAAACCATAACCAATTTGCATTTTGCAAAACAACCATAAGTATTGAATTAAAAATTAGCAGTCCCAAAAAGCTTCTAAAATACATTCTAGATTTAAAATATGTATTTGAATTGTATTTCTCAGAATTTTCTACAGATTGAAAATCAAACAACAACTCTTTTATTTGAAGCACTTGATGATATTGACAACCAACAAGTCGAATCAGTTTATTTTTCTTTTCATTTACTTTACCACTAACGGCTTGTTTAAAGGTAACAAAAGATATTCCTAATTTCTTTTTAATAGGATTGGTAGAAACGGTTATGCTTTGTACTTTTTCTTTCTTTAAAATGATTGATTTTTTGGTAAGCAAGCCTTGATTAATTTCAAAAGACTCATTTTTAATAAAAACTGTCAGGTTAAAATGAAACAACAAAATTCTTACAAAAGAGCTTACTAGCGCAACTATAAACAACAAAACAAACAGTATCAGAAACACGATAATGCTTCCATACATCGCATTAGACTCTATATCTAAATACGAATCAAAATCTTCTTTTCTCCCTAAACCATCAAAAGCATCGCTAAGTTGTTGGTAGATACCAAACAGTAAAGCAATAAAAATCAGTAAACTTTGCAAGTGATTTTCTGTAAGACTGACTTTTAATAGTTCTTTAAAATTAATTATTAAAAACGGGTTCTTTTCTTCTTCAATAATAGATGATTCTGCGGTCATTGCCTTTACAGACATTTGTTCTTTTAAAGCTTGAGCCTTGTCAAACGGCAATGCTTTAATTGCTATTTCTGTGTCTTTAGAACCTGCGGTTTCAACGCTTACTTCATAGACATTAATTAGTTGCTGAATTATATTCTGCTTAAAGTTTATATTCTGAATTCTATCAAACGAAATAGAGGTGTTTGTTTTTTTCAGAATCCCTTGTTTTAAAACAAAATGATTGTTTTCTATTTTAAATTGAAAATTCTTATAATCAAGGTAGGCTCTAACTAATAAGAAGAGTAAAAACACCCCAATTGCCATAAAAATATAGAACAGCTTCTGATTTGATAACTCTGAAAATTTTCTAAGAAAAAGAAATAATAAAATCCAACTAACCTTTAATGTTTTGTAAAGTAAACTTATATAAATTACCAGAATCCCTTTTGGCGACTGCTTAGAAAATTCAGTAAAATCAGAATTGTTATTCATTAATTTTCTCGCTAATGAATTCTTTTATTTTAAGTGCTTCAGTTTTCTTAATGCCTTTTATCACCAAATCATCACTACTATCCCCAGCTGTAAAAACACTTATTGATGCTAATTTAAATAATCTTGAAATTGGCGCTTCATCTAGCTCTACATGTTGCACTCTAGAAAAAGGAACTGTAGTTGTTTTTTTAATCAGCACACCACTTTTATAACTGATATCTTTTTCTCTAATTGAAAATTTCCTTCTTGAAAATCCAATCCAAATAAATAGGATTATCAATATAAAAACTAAAAATAACCCCAAATAAACATAAGATATAAAATCAGGCAAAACTTCTTGAAAGTTATAATTGACAACAAATAGTGCCACTATAACAACGAGTGTAATTAAACAAACTGAGCCTAAAAGCACTTTTAAATAATCCCTATGGATTTTTTTAAAAGTAAGAGATGTAATGTCTGGTAAATCAAGTATTTCAATATTCTTAAAACTCTCCAATGAAATTATTTTAGTTACAATTCGTTTGCTTGTGCTATCAATTCAGCAATATCTAATACCTGAACTTCTGTTTCTTTCTCTTTAAACTTAACGCCATCTGTCATCATTGTATTACAATAAGGACAACCTGTTGCAATAATTTCTGGCTTTGTTTCCAATGCGTCTTCAGTTCTTAAAACATTAATTTCTTTATCTCCCTTTTCTGCATCTTTAAACATTTGTGCGCCTCCAGCTCCACAACACAAGGCTGTAGTTTTGTTGCGCTTCATTTCTGTTAAGTTTACACCTAAATGCTTAATTAAATCTCTTGGAGATTCATATTCGTCATTGGCTCTCCCTAAATAACAAGGATCGTGATAGGTAACTTTTTTATCCTTTAAAATAGCATCGTTTATAGAAAGCCTTCCGTCTGTAATTAACTTCTGAATGTATTGTGTATGATGAAAAACCTCGTACTTACCTCCTAAACTTGAATACTCATTTTTTAAAGTATTAAACGAATGCGGATCACAAGTAACAATTGTTTTTACTTCATAGCCATTCAACACTTCAATATTCATCATTGCTTGCATTTGGAATAGAAACTCATTCCCTGCTCTTTTGGCCGCATCTCCTGTAGAACTCTCTTCTGTTCCCAATACTGCAAAATCAACGTTTGCTTGATGTAGTATTTTTACAAAAGCTCTCGTTATTTTTTTTGCTCTATCATCAAAACTTCCTGCTGCTCCAACCCAAAACAACACTTCTGGTTGTTTTCCTTGAGCCATCATATCTGCCATTGTAGGTACGTTCATATTTTTATTAATTTTGAATTATTAATTTTGAGTTTTGAGTACGTCACGAAATACTAAAAACTCAACATTTATAACTTAATTATTCTTCGTCTTTCCAGTTTAATCTATCCTGTTGATTGTATTGCCAAGGCGCTCCGTTATTTTCGATGTTTGTCATCATCATATTTAACTCTTGTGGAGCTGCGCTTTCCTCCATTACTAAATATCTACGCATATCCATAATAATAGACAATGGATCTATATTTACAGGACATTCTTGCACACAAGCATTACAACTTGTACATGCCCACAGTTCTTCTGGAGAAATGTAATCGTTTAGTAATTGCTTTCCATCGTCTTTAAATTCGCCGTCATTTGCATCGATGTTTTTACCAACCTCTTCCATTCTATCACGAGTTTTCATCATAATAGCTCTTGGCGACAATTCTTTTCCTGTTAAACTTGCCGGACAAGAAGACGTACAACGTCCACATTCTGTACAAGTATAAGCATTCATTAACTGCACCCAATTTAAATCTGTTACATCACTGGCTCCAAATTTTTCTGGCACTTCCTCTTCAGTTCCTTCTGGTGGCGCTGCATAAGGATCTGCACTTGGATCCATCATTAATTGAACCTCTTTAGTTACCGATTCTAAATTATCGAATTGTCCTTTCGGATTTAAATTCGCATAAAAAGTATTTGGGAAGGCTAATAAAATATGTAAATGCTTTGAATAGTATAAATAATTTAAAAATGCTAAAATTCCGATGATATGAATCCACCAAGCAGATTGCTCAATAACATGTAGTGTTTCAACTGAAGCTCCATTAAATAATGGTGCTACAAATTGACTAATTGAATTCCCAATTCCAGCTTCCTGAAAATGAACATCGGTTGCATTCATCAGAATAAATAACGACATCAACACCATTTCAAAATACAGAATGATATTTCCATCATTCTTTGGCCAAGCAGTCATTTCTTTGTTCCAAAAACGTTTTACTCTAATTACATTTCTACGAATCCAAAAAATAGTTACAGCTACAAAAACGATGGCTGCAAGAATTTCAAAAGTTGCAATTAAAAAACCATATACCCCATCACCTAAAAAAGGTTGAAATACACGATGTGTTCCAAATAATCCATCAATAATTATTTCTAAAACCTCGATATTGATAATAACAAACCCTAAATAAACAGCAACATGTAAAATTCCAGAAACTGGTCTACGAACCATTTTATATTGTCCTAAAGCAATTTTAGCCATATTTTTCCAACGGGCAGATTTATTATCAGACCTATCAACAGCTTTTCCTAGTTTTATATTACGAATCAGTTTTCGAATGTTTTTTACAAAAAATCCGATTCCAATGATAAGTATAATTGCAAAAATTATGTTTGGTAAGTATTGCATATTTATAGTTTTGAGTAGATTACTACCTGTAACCTATTATTTTTTTATTGATGATTCCAGTTGTTTTCATCATCAGAGTTATTTGGTGACAATCCGATAACATCTCCTTTGGTAGAAACTCCTAATCCTAAAACTGTTCTATTGGCATAATTAAAATAGGCAGCAACTTGGTTTATTTCTAAAATTTCCCCGTCTGTTAATCCGGTGTTTCTTAGAGTTACAACATCTTCTTCTACAAGTTCAGTGGCTCTTAATGTCAGTTTTTCAGAATACTTTAATGCTTCATTGTATTTTGCTTCAGAAAAAGGTGCTTTTCCGTTTTGAAGATCTGTTTTTATTTGATTTGATTTTTCATCATTATCAATTAATTTTTTTAATCCTTCAAAATGATGATTGATACAGTAATCACATTTATTTAACAAACTCACATACACGCCAATGGTCTCTAAAAACCATTTCGGTAATGTATTGTTACTATTATGTAATACGTTCTTATATAAAGCCATATGACCAGTCATAGTATGCGGACGCAATCCATGAACCATCATTATATTATCTACATTATTACTAGGTCCAGTAACTTTGCTATACAATCTTTTTAATTTCCCTGTTGCTTCTTCGAATGAAATAATTTTAATCCAACTCATTACTTTTTATTAGTATTAGTTTCATTATTTTCATTCTTCTTCGCATCAAAGGGAACTGCTTTTTTACCAAATAATGAAAAGTGTACAAAACGCTTAGGATTCAATTTCATTTCTCTAATTAACTCTTCCATTTCTTTAGACATCTTGGCTAAGTTATTATACATGGTTTCGTCTTTAACAAATTTACCAAAAGACCCTTCTCCTCTTTGTACTCCAGCCATTAATTCATTTACATAATCTAAAGATTTTTGCGCTTTTTTTATTGTAAGTCCAATATTTGAGTTTACCAAGGTGTCTGATAACCTCATAAAATTCTCTGTGATGATTCTAGTATTATCAAATGTGTTTTTAATTCCTACTTTACTAGAATCTAACAATTCATTTACAGAACCTAAGGTTTTTCTAACATCACCAATTGTATACTCTAAACCTTTAATACTTCTACCTAAACTTAGTCTAGATTCTACTGACAATGTTTGATTTAACCCTAACAATAAAGAATCTGCACTAACAATTACGCTTTCTAATTTTGCTTGAATTGGATTTAATTTTTCTCCTACAGCAGAAAAAATATCAGATTCTACTTCTCCTTTTAAATAATCACCATCTAAAGCTAAATCTCCTTCATAAGAAGGAATGATCGCTAAAGACTTCCCTCCCATCAAGCTTTCGCTATAAATTTTTGCGATACTTTTTTCAGAAAACTCAATGTTATTTTCTATCAATAACTCAACAATCAATTTCCCTTTTTTATCAGCTGCATTATTAAACTCAATATTTACAACTTTCCCAACTTGTAATCCATTAATAGTTACTGTACTTGATTTTTTTAATCCTTGAATGTTATTATATTCAACAAAAAAGTGGCGTGAATTTTTTGCAAAAATATTTTCTCCTTTTAAGAAGTTAAATCCCCAGATAAAAAGTGCAATAACAGCTACTGCTACTAAACCTGTTTTTAATTCTCTAGACATACTTTCATTTTTAGGTAACAATATTACTAATTATTTTTGGAGAGAGCAGTTAATTTACTGTGATTTTAAGGCTTCTCTTACCGAAATTTTTTCTCCATTTTTAAATGCAGCAATAAAAGCTGATTTATATCCTTTCTTTTTTACTCTTTGTAATAAAGATTGAATGTTTTTATAAGCTGATGTTTTACCATAATAATATTTATAAAACTTCTGAACCTTGACCCTTTCTATATTTTTTAAGCCTTTGAAATTGTATGATTTAGTAGAGATTCTCTTTCTACTTGAAGCAACCTGAATTTTAAAATAAATATCAGTGGTCTTTTTTGTTTTCTTTGCTTTTTCTGGTAAAACAATCGGTATTTCGTCATTTACAATAGCTACAGTGTTAATTTTTAGCTGATTTATATATTCTGCAATAGAAGTCGCGATTTGCTTTGCCATTGCTTGCTGACCAGCTTTAGAGTTTAAATAACGCCCTTCTTTTTTATTTGTTAAAAAACCTAATTCTATTAAAATACTAGGCATAATTGTTTCTCTTAACACTTGAAAATTATCCATTTTCACGTGTCTATTATGACGCTTTAATTTTGTTACTAATCGATTTTGAATTGAACTAGCTAATTGTAAACTTTGGTCTAAATTTGCTTCTTGCAATAATGAAAGTGCAATTACAGATTCTGGTGAGTTAGGATCGTAATTATAGTTTTGCTTATAATCCTTTTCTAATAAGATTACACTGTTTTCTCTTTTAGCAATCGCTAAGTTTGTTTTATTTCCTCTCGCACCTAAGACAAAAGTTCCTAATCCATAGGCACTTGATGTATGTGAATCACAATGCAAAGAAACAAACACATCTGCTTTTATGTTGTTTGCAATACTACCACGTTTCCACAATTCTACAAATACATCCTTTTTTCGTGTATAAACTACGCTGATATCTTTATTCTTACTAAGAATCCTACCAACTTCTAATGTAGTTTTTAACGCAATATTCTTCTCTCTAAAACCATTACCTATGTTCCCGGGATCATTGCCACCATGGCCTGCATCTAAAACAACAGTATATTGTTTTTTTTGAGCAAAACTGTGTTGCATACCACTAAACAAAAACAAGCTAGATATCAAAAAAGTTAAAAACTTCATTTTATTGTTAAATTTAGTATGTTCTAATAAAAGCATCAATAATTTTTACTTAATTTTGGCTATTCTAATATGTCACTTCAACAATTGAAGTATATTTATACATTTATCACAAAAATAGCATTAAAAGCATTGCAATCAAACATTCATCATATTCTTTTGTTTAGCTTCCTTAGCCTTTTTTGCTTACAATATGGTTATGGTCAAGATATAAAACCAAAAACCAAACCAATCCCACTTATTAAAGGTAAAAATTCTACCGTAAAAAAAGACAGCTTACTGCTAAATAAAGTTATAGACACCATTAGAAAAGATACTATTATAAAGCCAAAAGGTGCTGTTGAGTCCAAAATTACTCACAATGCTATTGACTCAATTAACCAACATTTCAAAAAAAACCAGATTGAATTATTTAATGAAGCACATGTCACCTATGAAGATATTGATTTAAAAGCTGGTTATATATTAATTGATAATAAAAAGAATACGCTTTTTGCAAAAGGAATTATTGACAGTTTAGGTTACCAACAAAGACCTGTTTTTAAACAAGACGGACAAGAATCTGAGCAAGATTCTATCTTTTATAATTTCAAGACAAAGAAAACTATCATTTACGGAATCAAATCCAATCAAGCTGGAATGATTACCTATGCAGAAAAAATGAAAAAAGAGAATGACTCTGTAATCTTTTTAAGAAACATGAGATTCACTACTTCTGACAAAAAAAAACCTGATTATTATATCTTTGCTAGAAAGGCAAAAGTAGTCCCTGGAAAAAAAATTGTTTTGGGATTAAGCAACTTGGTGATAGCAGATGTACCAACTCCAATTGCAATTCCCTTTGCTTATTTTCCTATGACAGACAAAAGAGCTTCTGGTTTTATTATTCCAACTTGGGGGGAAGCTAGTGGTCAAGGCTATTTTTTACAAAATGGAGGGTATTATTTAGCGCTAAATGATTACCTAGATATTTCTTTAATGGGTGACGTTTACACTAATGGAAGTTGGGGATTAAGAGCTGAGTCTAGCTATGTTGTACGATACAAATACAATGGTAATTTTAGTTTTCGATTTGAAAATAATATTAAAAGTTTAAAAGGTTTTGATGACTATAGTAAGTCTACTAATTTTAATATCCGTTGGACACATAATCAAGATAGTAAATCAAATCCAAATGCACGCATTTCTGCTTCAGTAAACCTTGGTAGTAGTAAATATTTTAGAGAATCATTAAACGAAATAAATAGCTCCGATTTTTTAACGAATACTTTAAGTTCTTCTGTTTCGTATTATAAAAAGTTTGTTGACACTCCATTTAACTTAAATGCCACAGCTACACATTCTCAAAATACAAATACGCAAGAAATAACTATGACACTGCCTTCGGTACAACTAAATATGGATAGAATATATCCATTCTCTGGTAAAGGAGGAATTAAGAAAAATGCATTGCAGAAAACAGGTTTAAGCTATAATATGAAAGGAGACTATAGAATTAAGACTGTTGATTCTCTTTTCTTTAAGCCAGAAATGTTTGAAACTGCAAAAGCAGGAGTTCAACATACGGCTTCTGCAAACACAAATATGAAGCTTTTTAAGTATTTTACATTGTCTCCAAGTGCCAATTTTAAAGAAGTTTGGAATTTTGATTATATTCAAAAACAGTACGATACTACTAGTGAAACTGCTATTGACCAAACAGTAAGAGGATTCAAAAGTTTTAGAGAATATAGCGCTGGAGTTTCAATAGGAACTAATATTTATGGGGATTTCTCTTTTAATAAAGGGAAGTTTAAGTTACGGCATACTATAAGACCTTCAATTTCTTACGGATACAGACCTGATTTCGCTAATAAATACAATCAGCAAGTACAACAGAGTAATGATCCAACAGATATGTTAACTTATTCTCCTTTTGAACAAGGTATTTACGGAAGCCCTGGAAGTGGCTTATCTAATTCTATCGGTATCTCTATAAACAATACACTTGAAGCAAAAGTTACATCTAAAGATTCTACGAATGTTGAAGACAAAAAAATAACCTTATTAAACAACTTAAACTTTAGCACCAACTATAATATTGCTGCTGATAGTTTACGTTGGAGTCCTGTTTCAGTTACTGCTGGTACACGATTATTTAAAGACAAACTATCATTAAATTTTGGAGCTACTTTAGACCCTTATCAAATTGATAGCAAAGGAATGAAAATTGATGAAATTAATGACAAAATTTTCAGATTAACAAGAGCAAACGTTTCTGCAAATTTCTCTCTTTCAAGTAAAGATTTTGAAAAGAAGAATCAAAAAAATTCAACCAGCTCTAATAGATCAAATCAAAATCAATTTGGCAATACAGAAGACAACAGTCAATCTAAAAAAAATAATAACACTAAAGAAACCAAACTTTATCAGTCAAAAATTCCTTGGACAATAAGTCTTACCTATGCTATTAACTATATAAATAACGGGGTTAACACCAGTGGAATTGGCTCAAATTCCTTAATGTTTAATGGGAATTTAGATTTAACTCCTAAATGGAAAATTCGTTACAGTTCTGGGTACGATTTTAAAAACAAAGGGTTTACATATACACGCCTAGGTTTCACTAGAGATTTAGATAGCTGGCGATTTAATTTTGATTGGTCTCCATTTGGAGATAACAAATCATATTACTTTAGAATTGGAGTAAACTCAAGTATGTTAAACGACTTAAAATGGGATAAACGTAGTTTACCTGATCGATTATTATTTTAAACAAAACAACAATGAAAACAATTATTAAAACTACCAAAGCACCTGCTCCAATTGGACCTTATAACCAAGCAACATTAGTAGGGAATACATTATATACTTCCGGACAAATAGCTATCAACCCAGCAAGTGGAGAATTAGTTTTAGATGATATTACTACAGAAACCAAATTGGTAATGGAAAATTTAAAAGCTGTTTTAGAAGCTGCAGACATGACTTTTGAAAACATTGTAAAAACATCAATTTTTATTTCTGATATGCATAATTTTGGAGCAATTAATGCTGTATATGGAAGCTATTTCAATGAAGAAACTGCACCTGCAAGAGAAACGGTTGAGGTTGCCAACTTACCAAAGTTTGTAAATGTAGAAATTAGTGCGATAGCTATTAAATAGACATAAAAAAGCCGTTTTGATTTCTCAAAACGGCTTTTTTTTATATAATTACAATACTTACGCTAAGACAGCTTCTTTAAGTGCATCCTTTTTATTTAAGGTATCTGAATACTCAATTAGATCAATGATTTTGGTAGAATAACCCATTTCATTATCATACCAAGCAACAATTTTCACAAAGTTATCATTCAAAGCAACACCTGCGTTTGCATCAAAAATTGAAGTTCTAGAGTCCCCAACAAAATCTTGGGAAACCAATAATTCTTCCGTGTATCCTAAAACACCTTTCATTTCGTTCTCAGAAGCACTTTTCATCGCCTTTTTTATATCTTCATAAGTAGCAGACTTAGCTAACCTTACTGTTAAATCAACAACAGAAACATCCATTGTAGGAACTCTAAAAGCCATTCCTGTTAGTTTTCCATTCATTTCTGGAATTACTTTTCCAACTGCTTTTGCAGCTCCAGTAGAAGAAGGAATAATATTATGAATTGCAGCTCTACCTCCACGCCAATCTTTTAGAGATGGACTATCTACAGTTTTTTGAGTTGCTGTAGCCGCATGTACTGTCGTCATTAACCCTTCAACTATACCAAAATTATCATTCAACACTTTTACAATTGGTGCCAAACAGTTTGTTGTACAAGATGCGTTTGAAATAATTGTGTCATGTACAGAAAGTGTATCATTATTTACTCCCATAACAAACATTGGTGCATCTGGGGATGGAGCAGATATCACTACTTTTTTTGCACCGCCTTCAATATGTAAATGTGATTTTTCTAAGGACGTAAAAATCCCAGTACATTCTAAAACATATTCAGCATCAACTTCATCCCATTTTAAATCTTGTGGATTACGCTCTGCAGAAATTCTGATTTCATTTCCATTAACAACTAATTTTCCGTTTTCAACCTCAACAGTTCCATTAAATGCTCCATGAACTGAATCGTATTTTAACATATATGCTAAATAATCTACTTCTAATAAGTCATTGATTGCTACAACTTGAACATTCTCTCTTTGCATTGCTACGCGAAAAGCCAATCTTCCTATTCTCCCAAATCCGTTAATTCCTACTTTAATCATTTTTCTATACTTTACTATTTCTTACTCTTATGTAGACATGATGTCTGACACTCTTAATAATTCTTTATTGATGCTGTTGTGTCCTTTTATTGCTTTTTCTAAGTTAGTTGTTGTTACTTCATTATTAATTAAGCCAACCATTATATCTGATTCCCCTTCTAGTAATAACTCTACTGCTTTCACACCTAATCTACTTGCTAAAACTCTATCAAAACAACTAGGAGAACCGCCACGTTGCATATGCCCTAAAACAGAAACTCTTACTTCATATTCAGGTAAATTTTCTTCGACATAATCTGCCAATTCAAAAACATTTCTACCTGTTCTATCTCCTTCGGCAACTACAACTATACTTGATGATTTCCCTTTACTTCTACTTCTTTTTAAAGATTCTAACAACCTATCTATCCCTAGGTTTTCTTCTGGTATTAAAATCTCTTCTGCTCCTGCACCAACGCCCGCATTTAAAGCAATAAAACCAGCATCTCTACCCATTACTTCAACAAAAAACAATCTATTGTGTGATGAAGCTGTATCTCTAATTTTATCGATTGCTTCTACAGCTGTATTTAATGCTGTATCATACCCTAAAGTATGAGAAGTTCCATAAATGTCATTATCTATTGTACCTGGAATACCAATAATTGGAAAGTTATATTCTTCATTAAAAACTACTCCTCCAGTAAAAGAACCGTCTCCACCAATAATAACAAGTGCATCTATATTTTCTTTTACTAAGTTCTGATGTGCTTTTTTTCTACCTTCTTCTGTTCTAAAATCATTAGATCTAGCAGACTTTAAGATAGTTCCTCCTTTATTGATTATGTTCTTTACTTTTCGTGCATCTAACGGTAAAAAATCTGCTTCAATTAATCCTTGATAACCTCTATAAACGCCAATACATTCTTTTTCATAAAAAGCACATGTTCTTACTACAGAGCGTATTGCCGCATTCATTCCTGGTGCATCTCCTCCAGAAGTCATTACCGCTATTTTCTTAATTTCTTTCATAAATCTTAGTGTAAAATTAGGCATTATATGAATACTCTGAAGAAAAAAGGACGAAAACGTTTTCGGAGTTCTCCCTTGTTTAGCAAAGGAAACAGTGTTTTTAATTTTTCAATTCGCTCAATAAAAACGTATTGATTTCAGAATATTTTTGGATGATTTTTGTTACTAAAGTAAGCTGATTTATTGCTCTATCAAAATTATGTTTTTCATAATTTGTTTTATAATAGATATTATTGTTTAAATAATCCGTTAGAAAGCGTAGTCCCATTATAAATGGCATCATTTTTATACTAAGAGGTAAGAATTTGATTTCAACTTTTGTCAAATCTTTTATTTCGCCAAAAAAACCTTTTGAGTAACTCTTAAAATAATCGAGGTTAAAATCGATTTCTGACTCAACATTACAATCTTCATCTGTAGTATTACAAATAGTTCTTAGTGCATCTCCATAATCAAAATGTATAACACCTTGCATTACTGTATCTGTATCAATTAGACACAATGCTTCATTTGTTTTTGTATACAGTATATTTGAAATTTTGGTATCACTGTGTGTTAATTGCTGCGGAATTTTATTTGCGAAAATTGCAGCATCAATTTGCTGCATTTCTTTGATGTGTTCTTCTACAAATTTGATAAACTCTTGTGCAGATTCAATCTTACTCTCATCCGCAGTATTAATTGCATTTTTAAACTGATGATACCTGTTTGTTACTGAATGAAAATCTGGTAAAATTGTAGTAAGATTCTTGGTGTCAAAATCTTTAGTTAATTGTAAAAACTCTCCTGTAATCTTCCCTGCCTCAAATGCAATTTGAGAATTGGGTGTTTTTTCATAGGTAATAGAATCGTCAATAAAGATGGTAACATTCCAATAATTATCATCAGTATCTTTATAGAAAAAAGTGTTGTCTTTGGCTTTTACAAAGCACAATACTTTTCTTTGAATCTCTTGTAATGATAAGTGCTTGTATTTATGTTGCAAATGATTACTTACCAATACTTTGTTTTGGATCAACTCTAAAGCATCTGGAAATACAACCCCATTAATTTTCTGTAAAACATAATGAGGTTTTTGAGCTGTCTTAATTAGATACGTATCATTAATATGTCCAGAAATTAATTCTTCAACAGAACTAAATGTAGCATGGACTTGAAATTTATTAAAAACGCTCTCTAAATCATTGTGCATTACCAAAGTTTTGAAGGATAAAAAGATTGATCTATCAACTCTTTTACCTTTGCAACTACAATGTCTTTATCTTCCTTATAAGTTACCCCCATCCAACTAGCATCTGTACTTAACACCTCTACTTCTGCTTGGTTATTTTGTATCAAACTATCAACTACAAAAGGTAAAAAGAACTCTGTTTTTAATTCTTGAGAATTCTCTTCTAAGAACACATTAAATTCTGTTTCTAAATGATCTAAAAACAGTGGCGTGAATCCCCAGAAATTTAGAGACACTAACGTATCTTTCGAAATTGTAGCTTCAACTCCTTCTTCTGTTTTATATGCAATTTTATCTGCTTGCTTGGAAATTGAAGTTCTTTCAATAATTTGCTTTAATTTATTGTTTTCATCTACAAAAGTTTCCCCTCTAGAAACACTTCCATTATCTGATAATGTATTGTAAATTGGATAACCAACCATTGCAAAGTTTGTCGTTTTCTCATCTGCTTCTCTCAAGAAAGACATAATGGTTTCAAATGCATCCTGTCCATAAAAATCATCTGCATTAATAACGCAGAAATTTTCTTTTATAACGTCTTTAGCAACCAATAATGCGTGTCCAGTCCCCCAAGGTTTCTGACGAGCATTATCTTTAAACCTCCCAGGAACATTAGTTGTTTCTTGCACTACATATTCTACATCTACTATTCCTTTTAATTTTACTCCAAAATCAGTTTTAACTTCTTCTAAAATATCTTTTCTTACAATGAATACAATTTTTGTAAATCCTGCTTTCACAGCATCAAATAGAGAAAAATCCATGATCGTTTCTCCGTTTTCTGAGACAGCATCTAATTGTTTAGTACCTCCATATCTACTTCCCATTCCTGCTGCTAATATTACTAGCGTATAATTTTTCATTCTTTATTTTTGATTTGTTTTGATTTGAACTTTATAAAACTATTTGTTTTTGCTGTTTTTACTGAGTCCTTTTTTATATTATTTTTTTTACCTTTTTTCTTCTTCAATCCAATTTTCTGCAGAAATTCAGAAAAATTGTTAAAGCCCACTTGATATGTTAATCCCACACCTTGTGTATATCCTTCTTCTTCAGCTGAATATTCAATTTCATTTTGACGATTAAAAATAACGCCTCTAAAATTCCCTTTTTCATTTAAAAGTATCTCTACTTTCACTTCTCCAACAACGCTCGATTGTGTTTTTGATCCAACCGGAACTCCAACTTTCCCATTCACAACAACTCGATCTGAAATACGTGTACCAACAGATACATTTACTTGATCATCATTAATTACATCATTGACATTACTTGGGTCTGCAATATCGTAATTTACATTAAATTGCACTTTATCATCTTCACTACTTATTAAATCTGAGAGTAAGCCTGCAAAAATGTCTGAACTGGTGCCAATAAGCGCATTAGAACTATTAAAAGTTGATTTATCTGGGTTTAAAAATGTATTAAACATCAGTAATGATAAAAACTGTTTTGTTCTTTCATCAATATTATTGTCATTCAACTTAAACTCTAATTCTGACGCGATGACATTGTCTACATTTGGAATTTGAATATCAAATTCTTGTGTTGAATTAAACAAACCTCCACTTATTTTGGTGATTAAATTGATAGGTATTTTTCTATTTGAATTGAAATTCTCTAACAAAATTGATGGGTTTGCCTGAGCCACGTACACTGCAGTAATATCTAAGGTTGCATCACTCGGGCTTCCGTCCCAAGAAATGGCCCCTCCTTTTTCTACTGTAAATGTTTTGTTTATTAATCCTCCATATTTAAATTCATATTTTCCTTCATCAACATAAAAAACTCCATCCATCGTAAATTTACCACGGGTGTCAATTTTGATATCTAAATTTCCATTTCCTCTACCATTTAAAAAACTACCATTTGTTTTATCAATAACCATTTCAACAATAGCATCCTTTGTTACATCTAAATTGATATCTAACTTTAACCCTTTTAAAGCATTAAATTTCAATTCCTTTTTCTCAGTATCTTTTACAAGGTTTTCGTCTGATTTAAATCGTATTAACTTGTAACTATCTATTGTCTTAACATCACTTAAAGGAATAACAAATTTTGTGTTTGGGTTTGTCGTTGCATTTACATCTATATTTAAATTGTCTGTCTTTCCAGAAATTAATGCATTTCCTTTAATAAAGGCTGTACCATAATACAAGGACTCTTCTGATTCTTTAGTGTCTAACACGACCAAATTATCAGTTTCAATTGTAAAATCCATATCCCAAGATTTAAAATCTTTGTGCTCAATTTCTCCACTTAAATCTCCTCTGGTTTTAAATTTTGTATCTAATAAATTTAATTTTTCAAAAATAAATCTTTGATCTTCTAACTTAATTTTCGTGATTCCATCAAAATCATAATCAATATTTAAATAAGGGAATTTCATTCCAGCATCTTTCAATTCTAATTCACCTTTCATTACCGGATTTCTTAAAGTTCCTGTTACTTTAATACTATCATTTACTGTTGATGCTTCCCCTCTAATTTTTGATAACACATCTTTTCCCAATGGGCTAAATGCATTTAATTGAAACTTATCAATAGCCACAGACAAACCAAGTGTTGGACTCGAATTCGTAAAATCAACAAATCCTTTCGCATAAATACTTTTAATCCCTGCATTTTCAAGGGTAAGATTCACATCATACTTTTCATAAGAATTTTTACCTTCAATTTTCAACCCTAAATCTCCTTGGTTAAAAGAGTTAATTTTGAAACCAGAAACAAATAAATTTCCTTTTGGATTATACAATCCTTCTTTTTGAATAAAATTCAGGTTTCCGTCTAAAACTCCATTTAGCAACAAACTATCTATTGGTGGTAAAAAACTAGATAATTTTACTTTTGTGAAATCAATTTTTAAGTTTTTATAAGTAGAATCTTTTAAACTCCCTTCGAACTTGATTTTTTGTTCGTTTGATTTTAAAGAAAAAGAACTAAAATCAAATTCCCTCTTCTTTAAGTCGAAGACTACTTTATTATCATTATTATTTGTAGGGTTAATTAACCAGGTATTTTCTTCAAAATTAAAGGTCGATTTCTCAACTCCTATTACTGATTTTTTATCTTCATTAAAGGTGTAGAAAAAGTCCATATTAAAGGTTTCGTCAGAATTGCTAACTCCTTTAAATTCTGACTTCACAAACAACGTATCATTTTTTGTCCTATTAATTAGATTTAATTTTGTTGCAGTAAAGTAACTCGTACTTATTTTAGCAATCTTTAAATGTGTATTGTAGGCTATATTTTTATTATTTATTACTAAGGCTAAAGTATCTACGGTGTTACCATAAAAAACGACTTTAGGTGATTTTAAATTTAATTTAAAAATATTTTTTTTAGTGTTTATCTCCCCTTTTAGGCTTGTATTATTATCAATAAAGATCTCTGGAAAAAACACATCTACAATTTGATTATATAAATTTATATCATATTTAATGTATTGATTTGGAGCCACTTTGTAAGGAGTAAAGTTTGTATATACACTTCCTAAAGCATTCTGAATAATTGGTGCTAACTCGCTGATTTTAAAATTCCCTTGAATAAATCCTTGAGCAATATCATTCTCATCCGTATTCTGGTTAATATCTATTCTTTTAATGGAATCTTTAACGGTTGAAGAAACTATAAATTTTTTAAATTTATACGTTTGTTTCTGATTGGTATATTCAACATTTTTAAATGTAGTTACACCAATAACATCATCCAAAGTATTACCAACTATGTCAATTTCTAATTCTCCTTTAATCATAGAAATACTATCACTTAAAAATAGATTTGTCTTTACTAAATCTGCTTCAGTAATATTTGCAATAAAATTGAATTTATTTATTTTTGATGAAAAATCTGCTAATCCGTTAAACCTCATTTTAAAGTTTTCATCAGTCAAATTTAGGTTTCCATTAAACTTTCTGTTTTGAAACAGTCCATTTACATTTAAATTATGGTATGCATAATTATTAAATTCAAGTTCTTTTATGACACCAATAATTCCAGTATTTATATTCCCTATTTTAAACCCTGTTCCATTTACATCTCCGTTTAATGTTATTTTTCCAAAATTAGAATCATTTAAAAAACGTCCAATATTAAAACTTATCAATTCTACATTTCCTTTGTAGTTTGATCTGTCTATATCAGAAATATTGGTCAATTCTAAATCTGCTTTTGTAGTTCCTAATCTAGAATAAATTATAACATCAAGGTCTAGATTATCATTATTGATTTTTGTTTTACCAATCAATGTAAAATTCCCTAATCTTTTAAATTCTGGAGGCAGCTTTTTCCCTAACAGGTTTGGCAAAATACTTTTTAACTCTTTATAATTAGCGGTAATTTTTTTAAAGTCCCCATCAAAAGAAAACCCTTTTTCTGTACTTACTGCGTTTATTAACTTAATACGACCATCAATAACAATTCCTTTATCTGAAGCTATATCTAAGGTATCAACTTTAAAATTATTTAAAGTTCCTTCAAGTTTTCCGTTCAGCATTAGTACATCTTCCCCTCCAAACTCATCATACAATTTATTTAAATCTTGTAATGAGAGTCTACTATTTGTGAAATCTGCATGTATAGCAACTTTATCAATAAAGTCTTTCAAATCTTCTCGATCATACCTAAAAACAATATTAGCACTCAAGTTAGAGGTTTCCGTTTTTATAACGGTACTTAGAAACTCCATTTTCTTTTTAGTATAGCTAAAATCTGTTGTAAAACTTGTGATCTCAATTCCTCTATCATCAATAAAATACAACCCTCTAAGGTTTGCAGATACGTCTGGACCAAGAATTTTAAAATCGCTTAAACTCCCTCCTCCTTTTCTAACAGAAAAATTCTTAGGGTCGTCTTTGTTTAAGTTTTCAACCTTAAAATTTAAGTTATTAATATAAATATTAGAGCTATTTAATTGAAATGGTTCTGACAAAGAGTCTTTAGGTTTATCATTTTCAAAGCTATCAACAAAAATAGAGATATTGTCATCGGTTTCTCCTTTATAGGTTTTAAGATGAAAGTCTACTCCGTCTAAAGAAACACTCCCTAAATTAATTTTATTGTCAATGACTTTTTTTATATTCAGTACAGATGTGCTTAGATTTTTTATAAAAACTAAGGTGTCATTATGATGATCTCTAATTTCCACTCCTTTTAACTGAACAGATCCTAAAAAAGACAAATCAACTCTTTGTATTACAATGTCTGCATTATAGGTTTCTTTTAAGTCTTTGGTTAAAGATCTTGCCAAGCGAGTTTGTACTGCTGGAATTGATAGCGTAATGCTTATTAAAAACAAGAATAGCAGCAGATAGCCGAAAAATCTTAATAGTACTTTGCCTTTGTTTTTAATATTCAATTTTATTATCTAAATAGTGGAAAATTATTTAATTCCAATCAAAAATATTGCCATTTTTCACAAAGAAAGTTGAAATTTTGATAACTATTGATTTTGAATCAATATTTTTGCAGTAGCAATTTAAACTTTTTTAATCTTTTGAGCCAAAAATCAATTTATATTTTAGGAATAGAATCTTCTTGTGATGACACAAGTGCCTCTGTAATTCACAACGGAAAAGTGTTGAGTAATGTTGTAGCGAATCAAGAGATTCACGCAAAATATGGCGGAGTTGTTCCTGAATTAGCTTCAAGAGCGCATCAACAGAACATTGTTCCCGTTGTTCAGCAAGCTTTAGAGCAAGCAAATATTGACAAATCTCAATTAAATGCAATTGCTTTTACTCGTGGACCAGGTCTAATGGGCTCGTTATTAGTAGGAACATCTTTTGCCAAATCGCTAGCGCTAGGATTAAACATTCCGTTGATAGATGTAAACCATATGCAAGCACATATTTTAGCTCATTTTATTGAGGAAGAAGATGCTAAAAAACCTCCATTCCCTTTTGTTTGTTTGACTATTAGTGGTGGACATACACAAATCGTTAAGGTTTCTGATTATTTTGAGATGGAGATTCTTGGAGAAACAATTGATGATGCTGTTGGTGAAGCCTATGATAAATCGGCAAAGATTTTAGGATTACCATATCCAGGTGGGCCATTGATTGATAAATATGCGCAAGAAGGAAATCCGAAAGCTTTTAAATTTACAAAACCAAAAGTGGGCGATTTAGATTTTAGTTTTAGCGGATTAAAAACAGGTATTTTATACTTTATTCAAAAACAAGTAAAAGAAAACCCAAACTTCATTGAAGAAAACTTGGTAGACATCTGTGCTTCTATTCAATATACAATTGTAGAGATATTGATGGATAAATTGAAAAATGCTGTAAAACAAACTGACATTAAACACATAGCTATTGCTGGTGGAGTTTCTGCAAATTCAGAAATTAGAAAAAGATTGGCATTGGCAGAAAAACATTGGAATTGGACAACCTACGTTCCTAAGTTTGAATACACAACCGATAATGCAGCAATGATTGCCATTACTGGTTATTTGAAACACCTACAGAATAAGCATTCTGATATTGCTATTACAGCACAAGCACGATTAAAAGTTACAGAATAAGAATAAAAAAAGCGAGCTAATTTATGCTGAATTTATTTCTTTATTTGCTCGCTTTTTTAATTAATAATTTGTCTTTATAGTACAGCCAATTGCTCTAGAAGTTGTTTTTTCTGGGTTCTTACCCGATAGCAACGCATCAACTGCATCTTCTGCATATTTCTTTGTTACAGCAGCAGGTTTATGAGAGTTATTATCAATAGCTCCTATATATGCTACTTTTAAATTTTTATTCTCTTTTTTTAAGATAAATACATGTGGTGTTTTTGTTGCTCCATATTGTGGATACACTTTTTGTCCATCATCAAACAAATATGGAAACGTAAACCCTTTTTCACGTGCTCTCACTTTCATATCTTCAAAACTATCATTTGGAGAAGCAGATGGATCGTTGGGGTTGATTGCAATAACTGGATACCCTTTTTTCTTGTATTTTTTATCCAAGGCAATAATTCTGTCTTCATAAGCTACTGAATACGGACAGGTA
This sequence comes from uncultured Flavobacteriaceae bacterium, assembly GCA_913062575.1. Classification (GTDB taxonomy): domain Bacteria; phylum Bacteroidota; class Bacteroidia; order Flavobacteriales; family Flavobacteriaceae; genus Polaribacter. The sequence goes on from CAJXVT010000020.1 coordinate 22,922, forward strand.
TTACAAGTGAAAATTACAATAAACCCTTTTGCATTTTTGTAATCTGACATCGAAATCATTTTACCATCAACATTTTTTAATTTAAAATCTATTGCTGTATCTCCAACATCATAACCAGATTCTACTGGCTTTAAAGTAAACGCTGTAATCAACGTAAATACACTAAGTACTAAAACTGTTTTAATTGCTTTCATCTGTTTCTATTTTAAAAGTTTTAGAAGTTCATTTTCCAATTCATCGTATTGAAACGACTTTTCAAAAAACCTTCTCTCTTCTTTATTATATATTAATGTAGCAGGAATTGCTCCTGACCAATTTTTACTAATTTTCGGAATCCATGTATCTTGATCTGGATCCACCATTAAAACCACCTTAGATTGTAGTTTTTTCTTTTGAATAAACGGAATTAATTTACTTTTTAACTGATCTGGAAAATCTAAGCTTACCAAAATAACCTCAACTCCTTTTCCTTTATAAACAGTATTCAATTTTTCAAAATAAGGCAACTCTTTTACACAAGGAGCACACCAAGTAGCCCAAAAATTTATTACATAGGTTTTCCCATCATTCTTAGTTAATAATGGCGCTAACTCTTTATAAGTGTAAACTGGTATTTTTTGTGTAGGTTCCGTTTTTCCTTGCTGTGTTTCTTGCAAAACAGACGCTTTCTTCGTTTCTGTTTTGCAAGAAACAAGCACAAAAAGCACACAAATAAAACCAAATAATTTCCTCATACCAGAACTAAATTAAAAAATAATCGGCTGACTTAAAAACAATTAACTAAAATTAACACCAAAAAAAAGCCTCAAATTAATTTAAGGCTTTTATTTATCCAAGAATTTCGGTTAAGACTTTAGCGAGCCTAATGCCTCCTTTTTGAAGTTGACTTCTTACCGTCTTAAAGTGATCATACATATAACGATATCTTAAATTTTCTTCACTTTTTGCAGAGCGATAAATTTTTTGAGCAATAACTTTAGATTCATTTACCCAATCAACTACAGTCCCTTTTTTTACTTCATTAATTTGAGACTTACTTAATTTATCAGTGTTTTTCGCAAGCTCTGTATAGGTCATATTAAAGCTATTTATCATTTCACTATCCCAAACCCTATGCATATTAGATCCATTGTAAAACCATTTCACTTTAAAATCATTTCCACCTCTATCAGAAGTTCTACCAACATGCATTGGCTGATGCAAATCTCCAATAAAATGAACTAACATTTTTAAATAAAATGCTTTATCTTCTTTAGATGAATTCTTGTCTAACAATACTTGTTTGCACTTTTCAATTCCCGTAACCAAGTCGCCTTTTGGGTTCTTCTTTGAAGTTTGATACGTATCATCATCATTTAAATTTACATAATGCCAAGTATAAAAATCATTGTATTTCTTATCAGATTTTATATCGTCAGCAAATGTTGAAACCATTGCCAAAGTTTGCCCATTCAACAATTCTCTTATTTTTCGTTGTATTCTTTTTGATAAGTGTTTGGTTGCTATTTCTCCAACTACTCTATGACCAGTTGCTCCCCAAACGATATCAGTATCATTGTTTGCTGCAATCGCCGAATTAGAGATTAAAACAAAAGAGAGTATAAACAATATTTTAGATTTCATTTTTGTGTTTTTAAGTATTACTAGTTGGCTAATTTATAAAAATAAAGCTTTAAATATTTGGAAATATGAAAAAAAATAGCATATCTTTGTGATATCATTTTAATATCATAACAAAACACATAAATCATGAAAGAAGAAAAAATAATAAAACCTGCCAACGGATATTTAATGCTTTTCATAGCTCTAGCATTATTCATCGGGGGGATTCTAATCTCTATTAAATTTGAGAACCCTGTTTATCTTATGGCTACTCTTGCAGGTTTCATAAGCTTTTTTGGCTTTATTTTAGTAAACCCAAACACATCTAAAGTTGTATTACTTTTCGGGAAATACGTTGGGACAATAAAATCAAACGGTTTATTTTGGGCAAACCCATTATACAAAAAGAGAAAAATCTCTTTAAGAGCTAGTAATTTTGATAGCGAAAGACTAAAAGTGAATGACAAACTTGGTAACCCAATAATGATTAGTACTATTTTAGTTTGGAGAGTTACGAACACCTATAATGCCGCTTTTGATGTTGACAACTATGAGAACTTTGTGAGAGTTCAAACAGATGCTGCCGTTAGAAAGCTAGCAAGCATGTATCCATATGATAACTTTGCAGATGAAGGACATACAGAAGATATAACATTACGCTCTAGCGTTAATGAAGTTAGTGAAGCTTTAGAGAAAGAAATTGAAGAGCGTTTAGCTATAGCAGGAATTGAAGTTTTAGAAGCTAGAATCGGTTATTTAGCATACGCTCAAGAAATTGCTAGCGCAATGCTAAAGAGACAACAAGCTACAGCCATTGTTGCAGCTAGACATAAAATTGTTGAAGGTGCAGTAAGCATGGTAGAAATGGCTATAGAAGAACTTGGAAAAAAACAAATTGTTGATTTAGATGATGAACGTAAAGCTGCAATGGTAAGTAACTTAATGGTTATTTTATGTGGAGATAAAGAAGCGTCTCCTGTATTAAACACTGGAACTTTAAGTCATTAAAATGATACTTGTAGTTTCTAAATTAATTTTTATTTTTATAAGGATTATACATCTAATTATTATTTCAATTTTTAATTAAACAAGAGATATGCTAGGAATTCAACTAAAAAATAAAAAAGTGCTTTTAATTGTATTTGCAATTTGCATCGCTGCAATAAGTATTGGAGTTTTAATAATTGCAAACAACTAATCATGAAAAATAAAAGTGCTTTTATAGGAATGGTTTTTGGCGCAGGAATTGGCATTATATTTAATCCCACAGGTTTAGGATTACCAATGGGAGCTGGAGTTGGTCTTGTTTTAGGTATGATAATAAATCAACAACAAAAGAAATTAAAAAATAAAAAATGAATCAAAAACAAATATTATACTTATCAATTGGAGTATCTCTAGGGTCTGCAATGGGAGTTATTTACGGAGTTGTATTTGATAATATTGCAATCGGTATTTCTCTGGGATCTGGAGCAGGAACAGCAATAGGAACAGGGTTGGCCGTAATGAGTCAAGGAAAGGAAAAACCATGTAAAAAAGAATAAGATGAAAGAATATAAATTTTTAAAACAAAAAGCATCTTGGTCTAAAAGTCAAGATAAATTTGAAGACGAAATAAACACCTATGCTAAACAAGGTTGGAGAGTAATCAATATCTACGCAAATACAAGCGGAGTGGTTTATGCATTGTTAGAAAAAGATAAAAATAGATAACATGAAAGAGTACAAAGTAGTTAGCTGGAAATCTGGCTTATCTAAAAATAATGAACGCTTAGAAGACACATTAAATGAGCATGCTAGAGATGGCTGGAGTGTAAAACATATTGCTGAACAAACAGCTAGAGTAGTTTTTGAAAGAGACAAAAACAGATAATGAGAATATTTAAAGAAGAACAACGATTTACACAAACTTGGTTAATGGTAGTTTTAATAATCAGTATGATTACTCCAATTGCTTTAATGATTAAAGAATATTCTAATGGAGATTCTACCAACTCAATTAACGAAATACTTATAACATCATTGTTAATGGTTGCAGTGCTTACACTTATATTCTTCTTTAAATTAAAAACAAGAATTGATGAAATCGGAATTCATTATCAGTTTTTTCCATTTCACTTTTCTGCAAGAACAATTGCTTGGTCTGAATTAGTAGTTGCTAAATCAAGAAAGTATGCTGCCTTTACAGAATATGGTGGCTGGGGATTAAAAAGCAGCTTTCTTTCAAGAAAGAAAAAAGGTATAGCATATACCGTTTCTGGTGACACAGGAATTCAATTAGAATACAAAAACGGAAAAAAAATATTGATTGGCACTCAAAAACTAAATGACGTAAATGCTGTGTTAAAAACCTATGAACATAAAATAATGACAGATGAAGTTTAAATTTTTATACCTATTTCTTTTTGTTTGCTCAATTTCTATTGGACAAAACAACATAGTGTCTGAAGAAATTCTGATTAAGAATGATTCTATAGAATTACCTGGAACTTTAACCTTCTTCGAAGAAAATACTCCATTAATCATTTGGGTTCATGGATCAGGAAATATTGATAGAAACGGAAATCAAGGAGCCATTATCAAAGCAAATTATATAAAACAGTTTAGAGATTCAATCAACAAACAAGGAATTGCATTTTTTAGCTATGATAAAAGAACTTCAAACCCGAAAAACTTTAAATTCCTAAAAGGAATTCTTTATGAAGATTTAGTTAATGATGCCAAAAAAGTCATTTCTCATTTTAAAAACGATAACCGTTTTTCTGAAATTATACTTATTGGCCATAGTCAAGGTTCTTTAACAGCTCTATTGGCTTCAAAAAACACGGGTAAATATATTTCTATTGCCGGGCCTGGCATATCAATTGACAAAACCATCATTGAACAGATCACCAAACAAAGTGCAGAATTAGGCAGCACAACAATAGCCCATTTTAAAGAATTATTTGAAACAGGAACCATCAAAAAAGTACACCCTTTTTTAGTTTCAATTTTCGCAAAACAAAACTTACCATTCATTCTAAACTGGGCTAAATACAATCCAGCAGAAGAGATTAAAAAAATAACGATTCCTACATTAATTATCAATGGCACAAAAGACATACAAGTAAAAGTTGAAGATGCACAAGCCTTACACAAAGCCCTACCTTCTTCTGAACTTGTGATAATTGAGAATATGAATCACGTATTAAAACACCTAGAAAAAGACGCAGACAATATGAACTCATATTATTCTGCTGATTTTCCGTTATCAACGGAATTAATTACTACTATTGCAAACTTTATAAAGAATTAACTCATGGCAAAAAAGAAAGCATTTGCACTGCGCGTCAATGAAGACATGATTAAAGCCATTGAAAAATGGGCTTCAGATGAGTTTCGATCTACCAATGGTCAGATGGAATGGATGCTTATGCAGAGTCTTAAAGATGCCAAAAGAGAACCAAAAAAGAAAAGCGAAGAATAGAATCTTCGCTTTTCTTTTTGTTAACATATATTTAAGAGTTTTTTTTTATAGATATTTAGTACCTTCAAACGCTAAATTAACTAATCAAATTAATCATGAAAAAACTACTCTCACTACTTTTTCTACTTACTACATCTTTGATGATTTCTCAAGAATTCTCAATGGATATGGTAAAAAACATGAAACCAAGAAACATTGGTCCTGGAGGAATGAGTGGACGTGTAACATCTATAGATGTTGTACAATCAGACACAAACATAATGTATGCCGGAACTGCTTCTGGTGGATTATGGAAATCTACTTCTGCAGGTGTTAAATGGGCACCTATTTTTGACAAAGAACTAACTGCTTCAATTGGAGCTGTTGCCATTCAACAATCAAACCCAAGTGTAATTTGGGTTGGAACCGGAGAAGGAAATCCGCGTAACAGTTTAAATGGCGGATTTGGAATCTACAAATCTTTAGACGCTGGAAAAACATGGAAAGCAATGGGATTAGAAAAAACACGTCATATTCATCGTGTAATTATAGACCCAACAAACCCAAATATTGTGTATGCTGCTGCTATTGGATCTCCTTGGGGAGAACATAAAGAACGTGGAGTATATAAAACAATGGATGGTGGTAAAACTTGGAAACAAATTTTATACAACAACGAAAAAACTGGAGCCGCTGATTTGGTAATGGATCCATCAAATCCAAATAAATTAATTGCTGCCATGTGGGAACACAAACGTGAACCTTGGTTTTTCACTTCTGGAGGAAAAGGGAGTGGAATGTATATTACACATGATGGTGGTGATACTTGGAAGAAAGTGACTTCTAAAGAAGGTTTACCAAAAGGAAACTTAGGAAGAATTGGAGTTGCAATTTCTAGAAGCAATCCAAATACAATTTACGCTTTAGTAGAAGCAAAAAAGAATGCCCTTTACAAAAGTATAGATGGTGGATTTAAATGGAGAAAGATAAATGACAAACCAGGAATTGGAAATCGTCCTTTCTATTATTCAGAAATCTATGTAGATCCGCAAAACGAAAACAGATTGTATTCTGTGTACACCTACATAAATGTTTCAGAAGATGGAGGTAAAAACTTCCGTCAATTAATGCCTGCTTATGGTGTTAATAATGGTGTGCATCCAGATCATCACGCATGGTGGATTCACCCAGAAAATGGTTCATTTATGATTGATGGAAATGACGGTGGATTAAATATCACTCGAGATAAAGGAAAAACATGGCGTTTTGCAGGAAACATTCCTGTTGCACAATTTTACCATATTAATGTAGATAACGATTATCCATATAATGTATATGGAGGAATGCAAGACAATGGTTCTTGGAGCGGACCTGCTTATGTATGGAAAGCGCAAGGAATTAGAAATTCATATTGGCAAGAATTAGCCTTTGGTGATGGTTTTGATGTGGTTCCAGACTTAGATGATTCTCGTTACGGATACGCAATGAGTCAGCAAGGATCTGTTGTTAGATATGATCAAAAAACGGGTTATAATTATTCAATTAAGCCAACACATCCAGATGCAAAAGTAAAATTACGTTTCAATTGGAATAGTGCCATCGGACAAGATCCGTTTGATAAATCTACCATCTATTTTGGAAGTCAGTTTGTACATAAAAGCACAGATAAAGGAACCACTTGGGATGTGATCTCTCCAGATTTATCAACAAATGATCCTAAAAAACAAAAGCAAAGTGAAAGCGGTGGTTTAACAATGGATGCCACTGGCGCAGAGAACCACACTACAATTCTTGTTATAGAACCTTCTCCATTAGAAAAAGATATGTTGTGGGTTGGTACAGATGATGGGAATGTACAAGTAACTAAAAACGGAGGGCTAACTTGGACAAACGTAACAAAGAATTTAAAAGATTTACCTAAAGGAAGTTGGATCGCTCAGATAAAAGCATCAAACAAAAACAAAGGAGAAGCGTTATTGATTGCAAATGACTATCGTCGTTTTAATTATACACCTTATGCCTATAGAACTAAAAATTATGGTAGATCTTGGACTAGAATTGTAGATGCGACTGATGTGCAAAGTTATGCGTTGAGTATTGTAGAAGATATCGAAAATCCGAATTTATTATTCTTAGGAACAGATGATGGTTTATATATTTCTATAAATGCAGGAAAAGAATGGACAAAATGGACCAATGGTTTCCCAACTGTACCAGTAAAAGATTTAGTAATTCATCCAAGAGAGCACGATTTAGTAATCGGTACTTTTGGTAGAGCTGCTTGGGTCTTAGATGACATCAGGCCTTTAAGAGCAATGGCCAAAAGCAATATTACTTCTAAAAAATTAACCTTATTTGAACCACCAACTGCGTATCAAGCAATGAGAATTCAAGCTACAGGAAGTAGATTTGGAGCAGACGCGTTGTATCAAGGAGAAAACAGAAGAAGTGGAGCACCTATTACCTATTACATAAACAGGCCTGTTACAAAAAAACTAGTAGCAAAAAAGAAATCTAAAAAAGATGTAAAGAAAAAAGCTGCTGAAAAGAAAGCAATCAAATGGGATTCTATTAAGTTAGAAATCTATGATGGAACTCGATTAATAAGAACGCTAAAACAGAAAGCCCCAAAAGAAAATGGGATTCACACCATGCGTTGGTACTTAAGAGAAAAAGGAGTTGCTAGAGCCTCTAGAAGAATAAGCACTTCTAAAAGAGAACCAAGTGGTGGTAGCGTAAAACCTGGAACGTACAACTTAAAAATGAGTTTTGGGAATGTAGTTTCAGAGCAGAATATTAGTGTTGAATTTGATCCTCGTTTAACCTACTCTAAAACTGATCTTAATACACGTTACGAACTAAGCAAGCAATTAGAAGGCTATGGTAAAACAATAGCTGAAGTTGTAAAACAATTGGTTGAGAGTAAAAATACAGCCAACGCTTTTTCTAAAAAATTAGCAAAATCTGATAAAAAGAAATACAAAGCAGACATCAAAGCATCGAAAGACATTGCAAAGAAAATTGAAGGCATCATTAGTATGTATCTTGGTACAATTGATAAAAGACAAGGAATTACTAGAAACCCTGAAGTAACCGTTACACAACGTTTCAGTTCTGCAAGAAGATATGTTAGTGCTCGTTTTGGGAAAATAACCAAAACAGAAACAGAGCAAATCAACAATTTTAAAGCTGCCTTAAAAACAGCTCTAAATATTTCGAATGATTTCTTTAATACCGATTGGAAAACATACAAAGCTGAAATTGAAAAAATTGAAATTTCACCTTTCAAAACAACCAAAAGTTTTTCTGTAAACTAAAACAAAAAACGAAGCCTAACCGCTTCGTTTTTTTTGTGCCATTAATTTTAATACTTTAGCTAAAATTCAAAACACACAAAATGACTGAACCTCTTTTTACTAATGACGCAATTGTATTTGGTGTCTTAATGCTTTCTTTAGGATTTGTATTTTATACAGAATCTAAAACTTCTGGTTTTTGGCCAAAATTTTACAAAATAGTACCCGGTTTATTTATGGCCTATTTTTTACCAGCCATTTTTACAACACTTGGCATTATTGCTCCAGAATGGGAAACTACTTCTAGCACCGGTGAAGTTGCAAAAGGCAGCTCAAATTTATATTATGTGTCTAGCCGGTTTTTATTACCCGCAGCATTGGTATTAATGACATTAAGCATAAACTTAAAAGCTGTTTTCAACCTTGGTTCTAAAGCATTAATTATGTTTTTTACAGGAACTGTAGGAATTATTATTGGAGGTCCCATTGCAATTCTACTGATCTCTATGGTTTCTCCAGAAACGGTTGGTGGCGCAGATTTTGATGCCGTTTGGAGAGGACTTTCTACATTAGCTGGTAGTTGGATTGGTGGCGGAGCAAATCAAACAGCAATGCTAGAAATATACCAATACAATCCTGCAAAATATGGAGCAATGGTATTTGTTGATATAGTAATTGCAAATATTTGGATGGCAATATTGTTAATTGGTATTGGTAAAAAAGACAAAATAAACAAATGGTTAAAAGCAGACACTTCTGCCATTGAAGAATTAAAAGAAAAAGTATCAACATTTACAGAAAAAATAAAAAGGACTCCTACACTAACTGATTTTATGATTATGCTTTCTATAGCATTTGTAACTGTTGGTATTGGTCATTTCTCAGCGGAATATTTGGCACCCTATTTTAGTAACCTTGTTGCAGGATTCGAATCAGAAACAACAAGAAATGTATTTACATTTTTAGGGTCTCAATTTTTCTGGCTGATAAGTATCTCTACACTAATAGCAATTATATTATCATATACAAAAGCTAAAAATTATGAAGGCGCTGGAGCATCTAAAATTGGAAGTGTTTTTATATATGTTTTAGTAGCAACTATTGGTATGAAAATGGACTTATTGATGATTTTTGATAATTTAGGATTAGTTGCTATTGGTGCCGTTTGGATGACAATCCATGCAGTACTATTAATTTTAGTTGCAAAATTAATAAAAGCGCCGTATTTCTTTTTAGCAGTTGGTAGCCAAGCCAATGTTGGTGGAGCTGCTTCTGCCCCTATTGTTGCACAAGCATTTCACCCATCATTAGCAACTGTTGGTGTTTTATTAGCTGTAGTTGGGTATGCAATTGGAACTATCGGAGCTATTGTCTGTACAATTTTACTAGAATTAGCATCAAAAGTTTAAGAGAATTATGCATATTTGCAAACGCAAAAAATATACATTCAAGATGAAAAAATTACTCGTTTTAGGTTTCGCAGTACTAATTACAGCATGTGCTTCTAAAAAAGAAGGAAACATGATTGTAAATGGACAGATTAAAGGATTGAAAAAAGGAACCTTGTATTTACAAAAAATAGAAAACGACACTGTTTTAAAAACAATAGACTCGGTTGCTATTTTAGGAAGTGATTTATTTACACTTACAGCAAATGTTGATGAACCAGAAATGTACTACTTAACATTTGATGGAAACACAACAAATAAATACATTACTTTTTTTGCTGAAAAAGGAACCATTACTATTAACGATGATGTTTCTAAATTTGGACTAAACCCAACAATTACAGGCTCTAAGAATCAAGATATCTTAAATGACTACAATAAAATAGCTAAACGTTTTAACGAACAGAATTTAGACATGATCGAGAAAAAATTCTTTGCTCAAAAAGCAAACAATAAAGATTCTGTTGCAATTCTTGACAAACAACATGAACGCTTGGTAAGAAGACGTTATATGGTAACAGTAAACTTTGCATTGAATAACAAAGACAACCATGTTGCTCCTTATTTAGCCTTAACAGAATTGGTAAATGCCAATATAAAGTGGTTAGACACTATCAATACTTCTTTAGCACCTAATGTTAAAAACTCATTATATGGTAAAAAGTTAAACAAATTTATTGCTGACATTAAAAAGGCAGACGCTAATAATTAAACACCTATATTACAAAAAAAAGCCGCTACACTTGTAGCGGCTTTTTTTTTGTGGATCCTGTTTACTATATTTATCTATAATTGAAAAAGATAACTATGACAAACCTGAAATAAAAACTCGCTACTTTCGGTTTATGAGTTGTAGTGAAAGTAATCATGGAAATTGGCAGGACACAAGCTTTATTGCCGCTACAAATAGTTTAGAAGTAATTGAACAATGTTTGAATGAATTATCTTTACCCTTAGACCAACTACGAAAATTTCCATTAGGAAACATATCCATTGGAAGCAATGGATACAATCGAAACGCTTCTCACCATTTTAATTGGCATTTTATAGAAGACTCATAGGAAATGGTTGATTTTGATGTAAAAATTTATGATGGTTGTACATATACAGATGTAGAATTGGGCAACTATGTCGAAATCCATGGTGCTTATGGAGGTTGGGGAAACGTAATTATTGAGAAAATAGACACACCAGAATAACAGCAAAACAATACATATAAGACAGCGTCAATTGTCCGTAAAATTTAAGGAAATACACATTAAAAAAGAATACTACCTTTTTTATAAAAAAAACACAAGAATTCAATTCTGTATTAATCCGAAAAATCAATATTTCTTCATCCCTAATTCTCTCTTTTGTTCTTTCTATTTATAATTCTAAAATTAATAGATTGTAAACTTAAGACGTGTATAATTAATTGTTTACAGAATTCCCTATCCGAATTTCATGCGAATTAATTATCCTTCAACAACGCCGGAAAGTACATCCCACTTTTAACTACATTAATCATACTCAAATACGTTGGTGAAATTAAAATTTAGCACCATAAATTCAATAACTTAATGCAATAATATTTTAAATTTGCGGAAATTATATTATATAGATGAACGAATTGAAATATATAAATGCAGGTGACCTCTGTATTGCTTATGAATGTAACGGAAACACAAAAGGAATTCCTGTAATTCTTCTTCATGGATTTCCTTATGATATACGGGCTTACGACAATGTAACAAAACTTTTATCAACAGGGAATTATTGGGTTATCGTCCCATACTTACGTGGATTTGGAGCTACTCGGTTTTTGTCAGACACAACAATTCGTTCAGGACAACAAGCAGCATTAGCGTACGACCTTATTGCGTTAATGGATGAACTATCAATAGAAAAAGCTTTAATTGCTGGTTATGATTGGGGCGGACGTGTTGCTTGTATTGTTTCTGCTATTTATCCCAATCGTGTAATCGGACTTGTATCTGCTTCTGGGTATTGCATTCAAAATATTGCTAACTCTATAGAACCAGTTAATCCAGAACTTGAAAAATTATATTGGTATCAATACTACTTTCATACCGAAAGAGGACGCTTAGGGTTATTAAAATACAGAAAAGAATTATGTAAAATTTTATGGAACGACTGGTCACCCACTTGGAAATTTGACAATGCCACTTTTGACTCATCGGCTATTTCATTCGACAATCCTGATTTTGTAGAAATTGTCATTCATTCCTATAGGCATCGATACGGATTAGTAGATGGAGACCCTAAATTTGAAGCTATGGAACAAGAATTATCAATACAGCCTAAAATAAATATCCAAACCATTGTACTAGAAGCTGATTCTGATGGAGTTGTTCCTTTTAGTGAAAAAGATTATGATTCTCCTTTTTTCACAGGAGATTATGAAAGAAGAATTATTAATGGTGCTGGGCATAATTTACCTCAAGAAGCACCTGAAGAATTTACAAAAGCTATCATTGCCTTAATTAATAAATAAAAGAAAATAAAAAACTACACCTAACACCGTATAAAATTAATTGCTAGTGCAAGCCTACTTACGAAAATCCTTGCGGGTTTTCTAGTTGGTTTTGTATTTACTAAATTTGGTACTTAATCAGTAAAAAAACTTACCCATCTCAAGCGGACACAAGCACATTATTTAAACTTCAATTATTAAAATGCCTAAAAAAGGAAAAGCAAAAAACACTTTAAACAAAGCGAAGCATACCAAATTAATGAACCGAAAAATTAATAAGGTAAAGCAAGAAAAGATTGACAATAAAGAACGATTAAAAGCTATTATTAGAAAGGCAAACGAAGAGAAAAGCAAAGACAATTCATAATCTAATTCATGAAAAAAACTCCCATATACTTTCTATTAGTAATGTTTGCTTTCTCACTGCAATCTTGTAAAAACGACTCCAATAAAGAAGTGAGATTTTTAACTTTTAATGTTTGGCAAGAAGGAACTTCTGTTCCAAATGGATTGTTAAAAATTCGTAATGTAATTACAAAAACCAATCCAGACATTGTTTGTTTTGTTGAAGTACGAAACTATAAAGAACAAGACTGGACAACTAAAATAGTAACTAAATTAGAAAAAGAAGGTCGAAAATACTACAGAGGTTATGCGGGTGGAGATGTGTCTTTTATCAGCAAGTATCCTTTAAGTAATGGAAAACTAATTTTTGGAAATGAAGACAAAGGGACTGTTGTCAATTTTGATGTACTTATAGGTAGAAAAACCATTGTAGTTTCAGGTGCTCATTTAGATTACACCTATTATGCTTCTAACCTACCTAGAGGATATAATGGAGGCACACCAAATTGGAGAATGATAGACAATGGTCATGGAAAACCTTTACCAACTACAGATCTTGACTCTTTAAAAGTATACAATTTAAAATCTACAAGAGATGAAGCAATAGCTGCTTTTTTAGCATCAGTAGATTCTAGTTTAAAACCTGTTATTTTAATGGGTGACTTTAATGAACCTTCTTGGTTAGACTGGACTAAAAAAACTAAAAACATGTTTAATCATAGCGGAGTTATTTTTCCTTGGAATAGCACAAAATCACTAGCTGAAAAAGGTTTTATAGATTCTTATAGAAAAATGCATCCTAATGAAATAACTCACCCTGGTTTTACATGGCCTGCTAATGCTAACGAAAAAAAATCTACCAGTTGGACCCCACTAGCTGACGAAAGAGACAGAATAGATTTCATTTTTTATAAAGGGAAAGGAATGGAGCTAAAAAACGCAACTCTCGTCGGTTCAAAAGAACTATATATCCATAATAAATTAGCAAAACCAACTACAGATCAAGAAAAAATTATTGCAACTGATTTACCTTGGCCAAGCGATCATAGAGCAGTATTAGCAACCTTTTTAATTAAATAAAAAGCTATATTTGATAATGTCAGAATTAGAGCAAATAGGTCAAGAATATTTTCAAGTAATAAGTCAGCAAGTTTTTGATGTTGCGCAATTAGATTACACCGTTTTTGATAAACAGATTCCGTTTTTAGATCAAATGGCTGCTATAAAAAACAGTGGTATTTCTGTTTTTGATTTTTATAAAAAAGAACACATCTACCATTCTAACAACATGCATAATTTATTTGGATATGATCTAGATAAAATTGAAGAAATAGGTACAGAGTACTACGATTCTAGAATTCATCCAGAAGACTTTTTAAGCTTACTAAAAAATGGACTTGCATTAATTAAATACTATTTTCAACTTCCAAGTTCAGAACGTAAAAATTTTAAACTCCAAAATGAATATCGGATTTTAAATGCAGAAGACAAATACATCAAAGTAATAGAACAGCAACAAGTGTTAGAATTAGACACCCAAGGAAATCTATGGTTAGCCTTAAGTGTTCTAGATATTTCTCCAAATCAAGAGATCATTAATGGTATCACAAGCCAATTGGTAAATGTAAAAACAGGAGAAACAAAGCAATTAGAATTGGCAAAAAAACCTACAGATACAATTGAGTTGTCCAAAAGAGAAAAGCAAATATTAGGCTATGTAAAAGAAGGGTTGTTAAGTAAAGAAATATCTAACAATCTATCTATTAGTGTACATACAGTAAACACACATAGACAAAACATTTTGAAAAAACTAGGTGCAAACAACTCTTTTGAAGCCGTTGAATATGCTACAAAGTTAAGACTGGCATAATTAAAAATACTGATAATTCAGTATTTCAGAAACCACCTTCTAAAAATACCTTTGTAAGTGAATAAAAACATTCACTTATGACAATTAAAACGTATATATCTGTCTTTTTCTTACTAATCTCATTAGTAAATTATGGACAAAAATCAACTCAAATAATTAAAGGAAAAGTAATTGATGAAACTACTCAAATGCCAATTCCGTCTGCTTCTATAATTCTATTAAACTCAAAACCTCTACAAGGTACTAACACAGGTTTTGATGGAAAATTCGTGATTTCAAATGTTACTTTTGGAAGACACAATATCCAAATATCAAGTATTGGATATGAACCAATTATTATTAGCAATATCTTAGTATCATCTGCCAAAGAAGTAACACTTCAAATTTCTTTAAAAGAAACCTCAGCCGTTTTAAACGAAATTGTTATTACTCCAAAGATTCATAAAGAAAAACCTTTAAACAAAACTGCGTTAGTGAGCGCCAAAATGCTAAGTGTAGAAGAAGCTAACAGATATGCTGGTGGCTTTGACGATCCAGCAAGACTTGCTTCTTCTTTTGCAGGAGTAGCAAGTAATGTTGGTAATAATGCTATTATTATTAGAGGAAATGCTCCAAAATTTATTCAATGGAAAATGGAAGGAGTTGAAATCCCTAACCCTAATCATTTTGCAGATTTAGGAGCTTTTGGCGGTGGTGGATTAACTGCTTTAAGTAGTAATCTACTTGCCAATTCTGATTTTTTTACTGGTGCATTCCCTTCTGAATACAACAATGCAATTTCTGGTGTTTTTGATATGAAAATGCGAAAAGGGAATAATTCTAAACACGAACATAGTGCAGAGTTTGGTTTAATCGGAATTGATTTTGCTTCTGAAGGACCATTGAATAAAAACAAAAACTCTTCTTATTTAGTGAATTACAGATATTCTACCTTAGGTTTATTATCATCTCTTTTACCAGAAGATGCGCAAGGAACAAATTATCAAGACTTAGCTTTTAAATTAAATTTCTACACAAAAGAAGCGGGAAGTTTTTCTCTTTGGGGATTAGGGCTAATTGACAACTCTGGAACCACAGCTAAAAAAGATGCTTCTCTTTGGGAATATAAAAAAGACAGTCAGAATGAAAAAGCACAACAGTTTATGGGAGCAGCAGGAATTAACCATCGCTATTTTTTTAAAAACAATACTTATATAAATTCTACAATCGTAATTTCTGCAAGTGGTTTAAAATTCAAAGCGGATCAGCTAGATAACAATTTAGTGAGTACTCCAGAAAGTAAAATTGAAAACACTAATTACAATATCACTTTCAAATCCATTATAAATAAGAAGTTTAGCAAATCACACACTAATAGAACGGGATTTAGTGCAGTTGGAATGCATTATGACTTATTATTAAGAGAAGCAAAAAACACAAATCAATTAGAAACTATAGTCTCTAAAAATGGTTTTAGCACCTTACTGTCTGGGTTTACAAACTCTACATTTAACTTTAATAAAATTACATTAAATGCTGGTGTAAATGCGCAACTATTCACATTAAACAATTCTCATACTATTGAACCTCGACTAGGTCTTTCTTATCAACTAAATCAAAAAAACAAATTGAGTTTCGGGTATGGACTGCATAGTAGAATTGAACAACTACACACATATTTTGTAAAAGATCCAATAACAAATAATACTCCAAATAAAGAATTAGATTTTACCAAAGCGCATCATTTTGTACTGGGTTATGATTGGAATATTAGTGACAAATTACATCTGAAAATTGAGCCTTATTTTCAATATCTGTATGATATTCCATATATAAAAAACAGTGCAACATCCTTATTAAATGTAGAAAAAGACTGGTTTGAGATTGACACCTATATCAATGGTGGAAAAGGAAAAAATTACGGAGTTGATTTTACTTTAGAAAAATATATAAGCAATGGTTTGTATTATTTAGTTACAGCATCTGTGTTTAATTCAGAATACAAAACAGATTCAAACACTTGGTATAACACTCGATTTAACAGAAATTATTTAGCCAATTTTTTAATTGGAAAAGAATATGTTATTGGTAAAAGAAATCAAAACCTATTAAGCATCAATCTAAGACTTAGTTATCAAGGCGGAGATCGATATTCGCTGATTGATGTTGTAAATTCTAATGCAACACAAGATGTAGTTTATGATGAAACTACTCCATTTACACAACAAGCCGATGCTAGTTTTGTTTCTCATATCACAGTTAATTATCAATGGAATAAAAAGAAAATCACACAGAAACTATCGTTAAAAGTTATCAATGCAACCAATTACGAAGAGTTTTTAGGACATCGATATAATATCAAAAAGCAACAAGTAGACCTCTATAAAGAAGCCTTGTTAATTCCGAATTTGAGTTACAAGATTTCATTTTAAAGAAGGCATAAAAAAAATCCCGAACAAGTTGCTCGGGATTTTTAATATCTATGTTTTAATCCTCTTAGTGAGAAGCTAAATACTCTGCTGTACTAGAAGCATCAGCTTTCATAGCATCGTCTCCTTCTTGCCAGTTCGCAGGACAAACTTCTCCGTTTTCTTGTAAATGAGCATAGGCATCAATCAAACGTAAATATTCGTTTACATTTCTACCAATTGGCATGTGGTTAATTCCCTCATGAAAAACCAATCCGTCTTCATCAAGTAAATAGGTAGCTCTGTAAGTTACATTATCTCCTTCTACTTGAATTGTTTGTGTCTCTTCATCAAATTCTTCAGCGGTGATATCTAAAATTCCTAAGATAGAAGATAAGTTTCTGTTACTATCAGCAATTAAAGGATACGTAACACCTTGAATTCCACCATTATTTTTTGGTGTATTTAACCAAGCTGAGTGTACTTCTGGGGTATCACAAGAAGCTCCGATTACGATGGTATTTCTTTTTTCAAATTCACCTAAAGCTGCTTGAAATGCATGCAATTCTGTTGGACAAACAAAAGTAAAATCTTTTGGGTACCAGAATAATAATACTTTTTTCTTGTTATTAATTGCCTCTTCTAAAACATTTACTTTAAAAGTACTTGCTTTAGTATCCATTGCATCAACGTTTAAACTTGGAAACTTTTTTCCTACTGCTGTAGCCATTTTAATATATTTTAAATTATTAGTATTCTGTTTTTAACAAGTACAAATATACCAAGCAAAAACCCTAAAAAAGAAAAAAGTTGATGCTAATTTTTTATGTTAGCATCAACTTTAGTTATAGTTTAAAAGGAACTGAATCGGTAAATACTATTTACTTGCAAATAAATTTACATCGTTTTTAGAAACTTCACTTTCTCCTAAAATGATTAAACGCTCAACTACATTACGTAATTCACGGATATTACCTGTCCAATCATATTCTTGCAATAGTTTAATTGCAGCATCAGAAAATGCTTTTTTAGCTCCACCCTGTTCTTCTGCTATTTTTTCTGAAAAGAAATTCACCAATAATGGAATGTCTTCTCTTCTATCATTTAATGCAGGAACTTTAATTAAAATCACAGCCAGTCTGTGATATAAATCTTCTCTAAAGCGTCCTTCTAAAATTTCCTTCTTTAAATCTTTGTTCGTTGCAGCAACTATGCGCACATTTACTTTAATATCTTTATCCGAACCTACTCTTGAGATTTTACTCTCTTGTAAAGCTCGTAGTACTTTTGCTTGCGCAGACAAACTCATATCCCCTATTTCATCTAAGAAAATGGTTCCTCCATTTGCTGCTTCAAACTTTCCTGCCCTATCTTTATTTGCTCCTGTAAACGATCCTTTAACATGTCCAAATAATTCGCTTTCTATCAATTCAGACGGAATTGCAGCACAGTTCACTTCTATCATTGGTGCTTTGCATCGATCTGATTTTTCGTGCAACCAATGTGCTACCAATTCTTTTCCTGTTCCGTTTGGGCCCGTAATTAGAACTCTTGCATCTGTTGGCGATACTTTTTCTATAATGTCTTTAATGTGAGTAATAGCTATACTCTCACCAATCATTTGGTAATTTTTACTTACTTTCTTTTTTAAGCGTTTGTTTTCTACCACTAGCTCTTTTCTATCCAATGCATTGCGCACCGTATTTAACAACCTGTTTAAATCTGGTGGCTTAGAGATATAATCGAAAGCTCCTAAACGCATGGTATTTACTGCTGTTTCCAAATCTCCATGACCAGAAATCATAACAATTGGAGTTTCAGGTTTTATTTTTTTTGCTTTTTCTAACACCTCAACGCCATCCATTTTAGGCATCTTTATATCACAGAAAACCAAGTCATAATCATTCTTCATAATCATTTCTATGCCTTGTAAACCATCTTCTGCTTCTTCTACATGATAGCTATCATTCTCTTCAGAAATAATTTTATTCAACACTCTTCTAATTGCTGCTTCGTCTTCTATTATTAATATTTTTGACATCTTTTTTTCTATTTTTCTATGATATGTATATCTCTTTGTGGAAAAGGAATACTAATCTTATGTTCTCTAAACAACCTATCAATCTCAAAGCGAATATCACTTTGTACTACTTTTACCTCAAAACTATTAATCAATGAAAAAACAACTCTAAAACTCAATGCACTGTCTCCAAAACCTGAAAAGAACACCACTGTTTTTGTTTTCTTCATTACTGATGATTGATTGTTTACTGCTTCTAACAATAACTTCTTCACCAATTGCACATCACTTCCATACGCAACTCCAACTTCTACGGACTCTCTAGTTTCCTCTCCATTGGCAGTCCAATTGTATAAGGTATTTGTTAAGTATAAATGATTTGGAATAATCATTACTTTATTATCTATTGTGACAGCTCTGGTAGTTCGCAAATTGATCTCCTCTACACGTCCTACTTTTCCCTCTAACTCAATAACATCTCCTGCGTGTACAGTTTGGTCAACCAAAATGAATATTCCTGAAATAATATCTTGAAACAAGGTCTGTAATGCTAAACCAACACCAATTAACAAGGCTGCAGAAGCTGCAAAAACAGCTGTAACATTCACTCCTGATGTGTGTAGCGTTACTAAAAAAATAACAACATAGGCTAACCATTTCAAATAATTAAAAACCGAAACAAATTTAGCTTTATCATTAAGTGGTAATTTTCTTGTTACTAGGTTCCTTACCAATTTTAAAATATAAGCAGTGATTAGCAATACAAGTAATACCAATAAAATAGTTTGTACAGTAATACTAGCTTCCTGACCAAAAGTTATTTTATAGTTTAAAAAATCAAGAATTTTTTTCATGTTTTAATATTGGTTTAGCCATTATATTTCATCCATTTCCACAAATCTTTATAGGTTGGTTTTTTGCCGTACATTAAAATTCCTACTCGGTAAATTTTAGCTGCCATCCAAACCATAAAAACAAA
>CAJXVT010000021.1 GCA_913062575.1 uncultured Flavobacteriaceae bacterium
GTATTTTTCTGATTGTTCTAATAAACGTAAATGTATTTTTCCTAAATGACCAGCGCCAAGAACACCTGCTTTTAGCATATGTATTAAGTTTTTGTGTTAAATGTTGATTTTCAGGCAAGAAAAGCCTTTGAAAATTCAACGCTAACAAAGATACACTTTTATGACTATTTTTTTATAATTATTAGTAATTTTAGGATCCCAAACTTTTCCTGAAATTGAAAGACACACATAAACATCAAGGACTTAGAAATCAATTAGCTACTATACTAGAAGCAAAAGGTATTACTGATACAAAAGTATTAGCTGCTGTACGTAAAATTCCACGACACTTATTTATTGATTCTAGCTTTGAAGAACATGCCTATCAAGATAAAGCATTTCCTATTGCTGCTGAGCAAACAATTTCACAGCCGTATACCGTTGCTTTTCAATCTCAGACGTTAGAAGTAAAACCTGGTGATAAAGTATTAGAGATAGGAACAGGTTCAGGATATCAAACTGCTGTATTGTTAGAAATGAAGGCAGAAGTCTATTCTATTGAAAGACAAAAAGAATTATTTATGAAAACCTCATTATTCTTGCCTAAGTTAGGATATATAGCTAAAAAAATAATTTTTGGAGATGGTTATAAAGGACTGCCAGAAGCAGCTCCATTTGATCAAATTATTGTGACTGCAGGTGCGCCATTTGTCCCAAAACCATTATTAAGTCAGTTAAAAGTAGGCGGGAGATTACTGATTCCTGTTGGAGATAAAATTCAAATTATGACCTTGTTTATTAGAAAATCACCAAAAGAATTTGAAAAACATGAGTTGGGTGATTTTGCTTTTGTACCGATGTTGGGAGACAAGAATTAAATTTATAAAAAAAATGGACATAGTAAAACATAATAAATTAGCTTGGGATAATTGCGTTGATAAAAAAGACCGTTGGACTATTCCGGCAACAGATGAAGAATTAGAAGATGTAAGAAATGGAAATTGGGGAATCGTTTTAACGCCTAATAAAAAAGTGCCTAAAGATTGGTTTCCACCTTTAAAAGGATTAAAAATTTTAGGACTTGCTTCTGGTGGCGGACAACAAGGACCAATTTTAGCAACCTTAGGAGCTGATGTTACTATTTTCGATAATTCAGAAAAGCAATTACAACAAGACAAAATTTTAAGTGATAAATTTAGTCTTGACATTAAAACTGTTCAGGGAGATATGAGGGATCTTTCAGTATTTGAGGAAAACTCATTTGACTTAATATTTAATCCGTGTTCAATAGTTTTTGTTGACGATGTTTTACCTGTTTGGAAAGAGTGTTATAGAGTTCTTAAACCAGGAGGCATTTTAATGACTGGTTTAATAAATCCAATTATATTTCAATTAGATGAAGAAAATTTAAAGCTAATCTATAAACAGCCCTTTTCAGATGTACATTCGTTACCGAAAGAAGAGTTAGAAAAACTGAAAAAGGAAAATGAACCATTTGTATTTGGGCATAGTTTGTCAGATCAAATTGGTGGTCAGCTAGATGCTGGTTTTAAAATAACAGGAATGTTTGAAGATATCTGGGATGTAGAAAACAAAATGAATGAATTTATGCCTTCATTTATTGGAACTAGAGCGGTTAAATAATTTGGGAATCAGATATTTTTTATTTAATCGTATTTAGCATTAAAATTCCCGTTCCATTTTCCTTGAACACGTAAAATTTGTTCAATAATATCACGCGCGCAACCTTCTCCACCTTTCTTGTTAGAAATGTATTTTGAAATTTCTTGTATCTCAGGAGCTGCATCATTTGGGCAACATGGTAAACCAACCAACTTCATTACTGGGTAATCAGGAATATCATCTCCCATGTACAATACGTTTTCTGGGACTAAATTGTATTTTTCTAACAGCTCATTGTATTGTTTTATTTTGTCATGAGCGCCTAAATAAATATCTTTAATTCCTAGTTTTTGTAATCGAGAACGAACTCCTTCGTTAGTTCCTCCAGAAATAATGCAAATATTTAAACCAGCATCTACAGCAGTTTTTAATGCATATCCATCTTTAATATTCATGTGCCTAACTAATTCTCCATTCGGAAAAACAGTAACCATTCCGTTTGTTAATACACCATCAACATCAAAAATTAAGGTATTAATAGTAGAGAGATATTGCTTGTAGCTTTTTTCCATATTCGTATCGTATTTTGTCATTCTGAATTGATTTCAGAATCTCATTAGATTGTGTTAATGTCTTGATGTGAAACTGAAATAAGTTCAGCTTGACGTTTAATTATTCTGAATTGATTTGGTTATCAATTTGTAAATTTCTTGCTGCTGCAAATTTAAATTTTCTAAATGAGTTTTAATCGTTTGTTTGTCATTTCTTTTTGCTGGGCCCGTCTGTGCTTTTGCAGGTGAAATCGATGTGATTTTAGATGCCGTTTCTTCAATTAAAGCATGAAGTATTTCAAAAGGAACATTGTGTTCGTCACAAATATCTTTTCCAATTGTATACATATGATTGGTGAAGTTATTTACAAACACGGCAGCCATATGTAGCTTTTTTCGTTGTTTGGTATTAATACGATATCCTTTTGAACAAATGGATTGTGCTAGTGTCTCTAGTAAATTATAATCATCAGCATTTGAAACTTCCAAACAAAACGGAATGCTTGAAAAATCTACAGTTGTATCTTTTGTAAATGATTGTAATGGATAGAAAACTCCTTTTCTGTTAGCTGTTAAAGATTCTAAAGAAACAGTCCCAGAAGTATGTACTAACAAACCATTTCTGTTTTCTAATTGATTTGACACAATTGATATGGCATCATCAGAGACGGCAATAATAGTAACATCACTCTGAGGGATATTCTCTAAAGCTCTAGAGTTAATTTGAGCTACTTCAACTGTAGTTGAGTTCTCAAATGCATGAAGCAAATGAGAAGCGACATTTCCTTGACCAATAAGTACAACTTTAATCATATAAGCGAAGATATTGAAATTAATACTCAAGCATTAAATAATTAAAAAAAAAATCGCATATTTGCGGTCTTATGATTGTTTAAATAGAGTACATATACTTGTCGTTTCTTATACGACCCCAATTTTCAGCATTGAATTCCTTCAAAGCTGATATCTATTATTTTATATTTTACATATTATGTCAAAAGACAATCTACTTACAATTAAAAACATATTCAAACATTTTAAAGACGCCGTAACTGGCAAAGAACAAGATTTTACAACAGGAAGTATTCGTAAAGCAGTTTTTATGCTTTCCATTCCCATGATTTTAGAAATGCTCATGGAATCAATATTTGCTTTGGTAGACATTATTTATGTTTCTAGAGTTAGTGTAAACGCAGTAGCAACGGTTGGTTTAACTGAGTCAGTGTTAACATTAGTGTACGCAATAGCCATTGGTTTATGTATGGGAGCAACCGCTATTGTTTCTAGAAGAACTGGAGAAAAAGATCAAGAAGGGGCTAAGCAAGCTGCTGTACAAGTCATATTTTTGGGTATCTCAATTTCAATTCTTATTTCTGTAATCGGAATTCTTTTCCCGAAAGAAATCTTAGGATTTATGGGTGGAGAAGCTGATTTAATTGAAGAAGGATATGGTTATACACAAGTATTATTAGGAGGAAACATAACTGTAATGTTATTGTTTCTTATCAATGCAATTTTTAGAGGTGCAGGAAATGCATCTATTGCAATGTGGACCTTAATTTTATCTAATGGATTAAACATCATATTAGACCCCATTTTTATTTTTGGATTTGGACCCATTCCGGCTTTTGGAGTAGAAGGAGCAGCAATAGCAACTACAACTGGTAGAGGAATAGCAGTAATAGCACAATTGTTTATCTTGTTTAGAGGGAATTCATATATCAAAATAGCTTTCAAAGATTTAGTGATCAGAACCAAGGTAATGATGAACATCATTAAAGTTTCTTTAGGAGGGGTTTTTCAATTTTTTATTGGAACCTCTAGTTGGGTGATTTTAATGCTGATTATGGCAACTTTTGGTAGCGAAGTGTTGGCAGGTTATACCATTGCCATACGAATTATGATGTTTACCTTAATGCCAGCTTGGGGAATGAGTAATGCTGCAGCCACATTGGTTGGGCAAAATTTAGGAGCTAACAAACCAGATAGAGCAGAACAATCTGTATGGAAAACAGGAAAATATGCGGCTATTTTTATGGGAGCCGTTTCTATTATATATTTAATCTTTGCACATACATTTTTAAGTTGGTTTACAGACAACCCTATAGTAATAGAAAATGGAGCGACTTGCTTACAAATTATTGCAGCTGGTTATTTAGCCTATGCCTACGGAATGGTGGTGATTCAGTCTTTTAATGGGTCTGGGGATACCTATACGCCAACATATATTAACTTTATTTGTTTTTGGCTGTTCCAATTACCTTTTGCATATCTAATGGCTATTGTATTAGATTATGGACCTATCGGTGTTTTTTGGGCAATTACTCTAGCAGAAGTATTGATTGCTATTATCGGAATTTGGTTCTTTAAAAAAGGAAAATGGAAAACTAAGAAAGTATAATTCATTTTTGTAATTTAGAGTCGTTTTTAAAAACTCAAAAATGAAAAACAAAAACTTAAGAATTAATACCATTTGCACACATGTTGGCGAGGTGAAAGACGAACAGTTTAAAGGAGCAATTTCTCCTATCTATATGTCGACTTCTTATGCCTTTGATGGAGTAGATACATTGCGGTATCCACGGTATTTAAATACACCAAATCAAGAAGCTTTGGTGAAAAAAATCGCAGCTTTAGAAAAAACTGAAAATGCTTTAATTTTTGGTTCTGGTATGGCAGCTGTGAGTACAACCTTGTTAGCCTTTTTAAAACAAGGAGATCATATTGTATTACAACAAACCCTGTATGGAGGAACCTATAATTTTGTGCTAGAGGAATTCAAGAAATTCGGAATTGAATATTCGTTTACCAAAGATATATCGATAGCTTCTTTTAAAGAGGTAATTAAACCAAATACAAAAGTAGTGTATATAGAAACTCCATCGAATCCGTTATTAACCATAACTGATATGCAAGCGGTTTCTGACTTGGCAAAAGCAAACGGAATTATAACAATGATTGACAATACCTTTGCATCACCCATCAATCAAACTCCGATAGATTTTGGAATTGATATAATGATTCATTCTGCTACGAAATATATGGGCGGACATTCAGATATTTTAGCAGGAGCTGTTGCTGCATCAAACGAACATATTAAAACAATTTGGGGGA
The DNA here is from genome assembly GCA_913062575.1 of uncultured Flavobacteriaceae bacterium. GTDB lineage: Bacteria > Bacteroidota > Bacteroidia > Flavobacteriales > Flavobacteriaceae > Polaribacter. Next base: position 5,268 of record CAJXVT010000021.1, read on the forward strand.
CAGCAATTAATTTAGGTGGAAGTTTAAGTGATTTTACGGTTTGGATGTTAGAACGTAGTTTAAAAACAATGAATCTACGTGTAAAATGTCAAAGTGAGAATGCATTGATTATGGCAAGATATTTGGTGAGTAACCCAGCTATTTCCAAGGTGTATTATCCAGGATTAGAATCACATCCAGATTACGAATTGGCTAGGAAACAAATGAAAGGTTTTGGCGGAATGTTATCTTTTGAATTGAAAGAAGGAATCGACGTTATGGAGTTTCAACGTAAGTTAGAGTTGATTAAACCGTCTATGAGTTTGGCTGGAGTAGAAAGCACCATGTTAAACCCTGCAGTTGCTTCTCATGCATTGATGGGAGCAGAAGAAAGAGCAAATCAAGGAATAACAGATGGGTTGATTCGCTTTTCAGTTGGAATAGAAGAAACAGAAGATTTAATTGCCGATATAGAACAGGCTTTAGAACAAATAATAAAATAATGAAACTAGACATATTAGCTTTTGGAGCACATCCAGATGATGTAGAATTAGGATGTGGTGCAACCATAGCAAAAGAAATTTCTTTAGGAAAGAAAGTAGGAGTTGTAGATTTAACTCGAGGTGAATTAGGAACGCGTGGCTCTGCTGATTTACGAGATATAGAAGCAGCAAACGCAGCAAAAGTATTAGGTGTTGCAGTGAGAGAGAATGTTCGTTTTGCAGATGGTTTTTTTACTAATGATAAAAAGCATCAGTTAGAAATCATCAAAATGATTCGTAAATACAAACCAGAAATTGTGTTGTGTAACGCGATTGATGATAGACATATTGATCACCCAAAAGGGAGTGAAGTAGTATCAGATGCTTGTTTTTTAAGTGGATTGATGAAGATTACTACTGAGATAGATGGCGAACAGCAAGAGAAATGGAGACCAAAACAGGTATATCACTATATACAATGGAAAAACATTGAGCCTGACTTTGTAGTGGATGTTACTGGTTTTATGGATGTGAAAATTAATGCTGTAAAAGCCTACAGTTCTCAGTTTTTTGATCCAAAAAGTGATGAGCCAGAAACACCAATTACTAGTAAAAATTTTATTGATAGCATACATTATAGAGCAAACGATTTAGGGAGGTTAATTGGCGTAGAAAGTGCAGAAGGTTTTACCTCAGAACGTTACGTGGCTGTAGAAAGTTTAGATAAATTAATTTAATTTTTTTGTTGTTGAGAAGTAAAAAATGAATTATATTTGCACCCGCAAGTTACATGGTGGTTGTAGCTCAGTTGGTTAGAGTATCGGTTTGTGGTACCGAGGGTCGCGGGTTCGAATCCCGTCTTCCACCCAAAAGCAAAAATCCTTCTCATTATGAGAAGGATTTTTTTGTTTTATCAAATGATTTAAAAGGTTTTATAAATCTTATTTTTTACATTTGAATAAACCCTTTTATATGCAAGATTTAGTAGCCATTTACAAAAGAGTACAACCATTCATCCATAAAACTCCAATAATACATTCAAGACTGCTAGATGAGGCAACTAGTGCCAATGTGTATTTAAAATGTGAAAGCTTTCAAAAAACAGGTTCGTTTAAAATTAGAGGTGCAACGAATGCTATCTTAAGTTTGTCTGAATCACAAAGAAGTAAAGGAGTTGTCACACATTCTTCAGGTAATTTTGCACAAGCCTTGTCATTAGCAGCAAAAAATTCAGGAGTGAAAGCATATATTGTAATGCCTTCATCAGCTCCAGAAATAAAAAGAAAAGCAGTGCTGGGTTATGACGGAATTGTAACCATCTGCGAGCCAACCTTAGTGGCTAGAGAACAAACATCAGCAAAAATTCAGCAAAAAACCGGAGCAACTTTTTTACATCCTTCCAATGATTTAGATGTGATAAAAGGACAAGGAACTGCTTGCTATGAATTGCTCCAAGAAGAACAAAATTTTGATTATATTATTGCTCCAGTTGGAGGTGGAGGTTTAATTGCAGGAACCTGTTTGTTTGCTAATGCATTTTCTTCTAATACGATTGTGATTGGTGCAGAACCTTTTGCCGTTGATGATGCCTATCGTTCTTTACAAAGTAGAAAGATTGAAAGCAATGAAACGACGAACACCATTGCAGATGGTTTAAAAACTCAATTGGGAAATCATAATTTTCCAATTATTTTAAAATCTGTACAGCAAATTATTAGAGTTACTGAAGAAGAAATTACAGCAGCCATGCGTTTTGTTTGGGAGCGAATGAAAGTAACCATTGAACCTTCTAGTGCAGTTGCCGTTGCAGCTGTTTTTAAAGAAAAAAACTTATTTCAAAACAAAAAAGTTGGAATCATTATTTCTGGAGGAAATGTTGATGTAACAAAGCTGCCTTTTTAAATCATTCCTGAATAGGTGAAATAGGGTTAGTCAATTACACCTTTAATTTTTAAAGGAGTAGAATAATTGTTTTTTAGTTGCCATTGTTCTCCGTAAATAGAAGAAAAAATAATTTCAATCTCAATTTCCTCATTAAACCATTTCCTTAAACTTTTAACTCGTTCACGATCTTTACTATTGTAGTATACTGTAGTAATAGATTCATTAGCTGGAATTAACATGCCTTCTCTTAAAGTTGAATGACCAATGTCATTTTGTCCTTTAAATAATGTGTCGTTCTTAGTAATTACGGCAACAAAGAAATCTCTAAGATCATGATTCTTGTACACAGAATCTTTATAAGTAATATTTATTGCATCAATTAGCGCTGGTCCAATCCCTTTATTTGAAATTGAATATCCGTAAGTTTCGTTATTACGAGTATTAAACATGGTTAAATAAGGTAACACACTTTTATGTTGCTCTAATCGTTGCAATTCGAATTGCTTACTCATTAAGTTTGTTTGACGAAAAATAATAAAAAGTGAACCTAAACTTGCTATAATAACTAAGAGAGTTGACGCTTTTTCAAACGAGATTTTTGCTTTCATAATCTAAAGACAGAAATTTTTCTGATTGGTTACAAATCTATCAAATAGAATTTAAAGCTTCAATAACTTCTGCACGTTTTCTTACAGAAACAGGTACTGTACTTTTATCTTTTAAGACTAGATAGCCACCATCAGATTTGATAAATTCCTTGATGAATTTTGCATTTACCAAATGGCTTTGATGCACACGTAAAAAACGATTGTTTTTTAATAAATCAGCAAAATACTTTAAGGTTTTGGTTACCATGATTTTAGTGCCGTTTTCAAAATAGAACGTAGTATAGTTATTATCAGATTTGCAACGAATAACTTCGTCTAAAGAAACCACAACAATCTTATCTAAGGTATGTAAGGAAATCTTTTTTGGTTGTTGATTTGGTTTAGCGATAGATTCTTGCAGTACAGTTAATTGTTCTTTTTCTGGTTGTATTTGATGAATTGCTTTTTCAATGGCATTACTTAAATCTTCATCAGAATAGGGTTTTAATACATAATCTATGGCAGCAAACTTAAAAGCTTTGATCGCAAACTCATCACTAGCCGTAACAAATATGATCTTAGAACGTAAATCTGGAATGATTTCTAAAACATCAAAACCAGTTCCATCTCCCAACATAATATCTAAAAACAAAATATCTGGCTGTTGCTTTCTCAGTAGTTTTGCAGCTTCTACAACGCTAGACGCTGTGCCAATGATTTTAATGTTTGTGTGATTTTTCGTTATGTCATTGTATAGCATTTCTAATGCTTGTGGCATATCGTCTACTAAAACTGCAGTTTGTTGCATTTTATATTTTTTCTGTTAATTTGAATACTGTTATTTCTGGTCGAACATTAAATCTAACTTGCCAAAGATGACCAAGAGCTCTGTTAATATACAAAGTCCTTCCATCTTTCAAATCAATTTCTCCAGCAGAATATCTTTTGTTTTTTACGGGTAAAATAAGTGGACTTAAAAATGGAGGCTTTACTTGTCCACCGTGTGTATGACCTGACAAAATCCAACCTTTATAATTGTTCCAAACATTTAAGTCGCAAACATCAGGATTGTGACATAAAACAAGATTTGCATTTTGATGATCTATTTGATTCATTACTTTTTGAGGATTAAAATTCAAACCCCAATAATCATCAAGCCCAATAATGTTTAATCCATTTAATTCTAGTTGGTCATTGCTTAAAATAGTAATACCAGAGTCATTAAGCAAAGAAGTTATTTTATCAGCAACTTTTTGTTCTGACCAATTTTTACCATAATCATGGTTTCCTAAGATTCCTACTGTTCCTAATTTTCCTTTTACAGTGTATTTTAAGACTTCTTTTAATTGATCAAATTGTTCTTCGTTTTCATAGGAAACATAATCACCAGTATACACAACGTAATCTGGATTTAGCTTTTGAGCTTTTTTAAATGAATCTATGATGTATTGATAATCAAACTTGTTTCCAACATGAATATCACTAATTTGTACTACAGTTTTTCCTATTAGGTTTTTTGGCAGATTTTGAATTGGCATTTTCTTTTGTACAAATTCTAACCAAAATGGTTCTAATTGCCATGAGTAAAGTCCACCAAAAAAACCGGTAACTAAAGCTCCTATCATGGTGTTCTTTACAAACTTTCTTCTATTCATAGATGGTTTTATTAGTAATCTGTTTTTAATGGAATTTTAAATGCAACTTTTGTTCCTTGTATTTGATTGTCTTTGCTAAGTTCTGAGATTTCTAAAGTACTATATTTTGATAAATTTTTGATTCTTTCTTTGGTCACTTTTAAAGCAACCGATTTATGGTTCGTTGTTGTTTTTTGTCGTTGTGATTGTACAAAACCAATTCCGTTATCTGTAATTGAGCAGTGTAGAAAATTGTTTTCTATTTCAAATAGTATGGTTATTTTTCCATCTTTATTTTTTCCTTTAAATCCATGTTTGATACTGTTTTCTATAAATGGTTGTAATAACATAGGCGGAATTAGAATTTCTTCAATGTCAATATCTTTTGTTACCGTTTTAATTTGATACTCAAATACATTGATAGATAATTGTTGTTCTAATTCTAAATAGTTTTTTAGTGTCTCAATTTCTTCTGACAAACTGATTTCTTGCCTTCTTGAATTTTGTAAAATAGAGCGTAATAACACAGCAAACTGACTTACAGTTTTGTTTAACTCTTTTGTGTTTCCACTATTTCCTAAGGCTTTAATTCCGTTTAATACATTGAAAATAAAATGCGGATTCATTTGTAATTGCAATGCTTTTTGCTCTAAAGTAATTAAATTGTTTTCTAAAGTTAATGTATCAAGCTTGGCTTTATTTTTACGTTGAATTCGCTGTATATAACTCACTAGAATTACTAAAACAATAAAACCTATAAAAAGAGAAATACTCCAAAGAAACCACGCTTTTTTATACAATGGAGTATCAATAAAAAACCGAAATATTTGGGGTTCACTTTCTTGTTTATTTGCATTTCTAGATTTTACAGAAAAGGTGTAGTTTCCAGCTGGTTGATTGGCGAAATTGATAGAATTAGTTTTGCTCCAAGTACTAGTGTTTTCATTTAATTCCCATTGATATTCTAAACGTTTCGGATGATTAATATCTACCGTTTTATACACAAAAGAGAATTGGTTTTGCTCTGGAGAAAGTTGTAAGATACTCCCAATGTATTTTTTATCAATGCTATCCAAAGACTGATTTGAAATTTTAATATTTTCAAAATTAAGTATTGGTTTTTGTGAGTTGACTTGATTTTCTGTTGGAGTGTATTTTGTAATTCCGTTTTTGGTTCCAAACCATAAATTCCCGAATTCACCTTTAATCGCTGAGCTTCTACTAGTTTCTATTCCAGTAAAACCATCATTAGCATTGAAGTGAGTAGATTTTACAATGTCGTTGTTTTTGAGTTCTAATTTATCCAGTCCTTTTTCTGAACCAACCCAAAGTTGATTGTTTGAATCAAAAATGAGTTGATAGATGTTTTGAGAACTTAAAAAAGAAGTGTTTAACTGTTTAATTGCATTGATTTTAGAAATATCAGCATTCCAAATACCATCGCCTAATGTACCTATATACAAACGATTATTATGAAAAGCGATATTGCTAATTGGTGTGCGTTGTTTATTTATATTAGAATAATGGGTAACTGAGTTATTAAATATCTTACCTAAAGAAGCATTTCTAGTTCCGTACCAAATAGTATTGTTATGGAGTAGAGAAGAGGTGATCCTTATATCTTTTATGCCATTATTGGAGTTAAATCTATCGATTTTTTTTACAAAACCATTTTCAAAATCATATTCTAATTTTAAAATTCCAGCATTTTGGGTAACTACCCAAACGGTATCATTTTGAATATGGATATTCTGAATTTTGTTATTTGGTAATCCATTTCCTGTGTGTAATCTTTCAATAGCAAAACTTAAATTATGTAGTGTATCAATCTCTTTTCTAAAAATATATATTCCACTATTTTCTGAACCTAACCAGAGGTTGTTATTTCTATCTGTAGTAATTGCAGTAGTTTTAAAGTTCGCTTTATAAACTCTTTTTATCCTTGAACTATCAGTATGATACAAATTCTTGTTAGTATCTGTAAACCATAGCGTATCATTCTTAAAATGAGTAGCAGTTATAGATCTTATATTTTGATTGTCAACTCTATTAAAGTGCGTAAAGTTGTTAGAAGTAGATTTATAAATGCCATTTCCGTTGGTTAACAACCATGTGTTTTTTTGCTTATCAATAAATACTTTTTTTGTGATTGACTTTATTGAGCTGTCAATTGTAATTGTATTAAGAAGTGCTTTTTGATTATAAGCAATAGCATCTTTTTCTTTTTGAGAAGCTTTCTGAATAACTTTTGGCTGATTTAATGTTTTAACCTTCCAAACATCTTTAGAAGTCACAATCCAGTAATACGCATTTTTATAGTTGACATCTATAATTTCAGATAAATCGATTTTCAGATTGACTTTTACAGGAACTACATAGTCGTATTTATATTGATAAATTCCTTCTTCAGTAGCTAAGTAAATGTGTTGGTTTAGCGCAATAATCTTATGAACTTTGGGCGTTTTAAAATTGGTGAATCTATTATTTAGTTTTCTCGACAAGCCTTTGTTAGTTCCAACAAATAAGCTATCCTTTTGCAAATAAAAAGTATTTACATAATTAGAAATTAAGCCATTATTTTGGTTGAATGTTTCAAAATGTTCTCCATCAAACTTTGCAATTCCTCCACCTTGAGTCGCAAACCACAGATAACCAATTGAATCTTGTATAGCATCAAATACATCAGATTGAGGCAAGCCTTCATTGATAGAATAGTTTTTGAAACTCCCTTTTTGTGCGTTAATATGTAGCGTAAAAAGTGAGTAAAATAGAACTAGAAAAACTCTTTTGATACTGTTCATAGGTGTTTTATAGAATGCAAATTAAAGTGCATTTATTGTGCCAAATCATTTTTTAACATTTATACAAGAAAGATACTATTTAAAATTAATTAACTTCACCTTCTTATAACTAAACTTTAGAATTATGAAATCTTTTTTTAACGTATTTGTGTTGCTTTTTTCTGTCGCAATATATTCGCAAAACAGTAATGTTCATTTTACCTTAAGACCAACATTAACTCCAGATGCTCAGCAAGTTATTTTTAGCTTCGAAGGCGATTTATGGAGCGTGTCTTCTAGTGGAGGTGATGCGCATAGAATAACTGCTATGGACGGAACAGAAACAAATGCAAGTGTTTCTCCAAACGGAAAATGGTTGGCATTTTCTAGTAATCAGTATGGAAATTATGATGTGTATGTAATGCCATTAAATGGCGGGAAAATTACGCAGTTAACCTTTCATCAAGCGGGAGATTTAGTTGCTTCTTGGAATTGGGATAGTAAAACGATTAACTTTCTTTCTGGCAGACATAACTCTATGACAAACTTCACTGTCAACATTAATGGAGGAACTCCAAAACGAACGTTTGATCATTATTTTAATACGGTTCATAATGTAGTACAACATCCAAAAACCAAAGATATTTATTTTAATGAATCTTGGGAAAGCTCACGTTTTGCACATCGAAAAAGATATAAAGGAGATTACAATCCAGATATAAAATCGTACAACCAAAAAACGAAGAAGTTTACAAAACATACAACATACAGAGGAAAAGATTTTGGTGCTACAATTGACAAAGCAGGAAATGTATATTTCCAATCAGATGAATACAAAGACGAATACAATTTATATGTATTGCAAAATGGGACTAAAAAAAGATTGACTAATTTTTCTACATCAATCATGTGGCCACAAGTTAGTGCAAACGGAAAGAAAATAGTTTTTAGAAAAGACTATCAATTGTATGTATATGATGTAGACAGAAAATCATCAAAGAAATTAAAAATAAATATCAACAATAATTCAACCATACAAAAAGAACAGTCGTATTCTACAAAAGGAAAAATTTCCAATTTTGATATTTCTCCAGATGGAAAAAAGATGGCATTTATTTCTAGAGGAAAACTATTTATATCTGATGTAAAAGGAAAGTTTGTAAAAGAGATTGTTACAAATCCATTAGAAGCAGTACAAGAAGTAAAATGGTTGAAGAATAACAAAGATTTGCTATTCTCAAGATCTGTAAAAGGATATTACAATTGGTTTGTAACGAGTGCAACAGGAAATTCAAAAACGAAACAGATTACTAAAAGCACTCAAAATAATAGACAGATCACCTTTAATAAAGACAACACTAAAGGTGTGTACTTAAGAGGAAGAAATGAAATTCATACCATCGATTTAAAAACCTTTAAAAGCGAATTGATTGTAAAAGACGAATTGTGGGGATTCTATAATTCGAACCCGTATTTTTCTCCAGACGGAAAGTATATTTCATACAATGCATATAGAGATTTTGAAGCAGACATTTTTGTATATAATTTGGCTACAAAAAGAGCAATCAATTTAACAAATACAAAAGTTTCTGAGTCCGAGCCAACTTGGTCTGCAGATGGAAAATATATATACTTTTCATCAGAAAGAACAGCGCCAAGTTTTCCAAGTGGAGGAAATGGAAAGTCTAAAGTCTACCAAATGGCATTAGACAAATATGAGAAGCCTTTTAGAATTGATAAGGTGAACGAATTGTTTGCAGAGAAAGAAAAGAAAGAGGATAAGAAGGATAAAAAAGATGCTAAAGAGAAAAAGAAAGAAACAGTTTCTGTAAGTATCAACGAAAAAGGATTGATGGACCGTTTAACAGCAATCAGTCCAAGATTTGGAGGTCAACAAAACATTACTGTTCTAAAAGATGGAACGAAAACACATGTATTGTACTTGTCTAATCACGATCAAGGAAGAAACAAATTGTGGAAAACAACAATTGAGCCTTTTGAAAACAATAAAACAGTAAAATTAAGTGATAAACCGATGTTTGGATATGGTTTTGTAACTTCTGGCAAGAAGCATTATATCTTGGTTAGCGGAACTATTAACACAGTTAATTTAACTGCTAATAAGTTAAAGCCTATTTCTATAAACTATAATTTCAATAAATCGTTATCAAATGAGTTTGAGCAAATGTATTTTGAAGCTTGGGCAGGAATGGAAGAGAATTTTTATGATAAAAACTTCCATGGAGAAAATTGGCAAAAGCTAAGAGACAGTTATGCGAAGTATTTACCATACGTTTCTAGCAGAGCCAATTTAAGATTGATTTTTAATGATATGCTAGGTGAATTAAATACATCTCACTTTGGATTTAATTCGAGAGGAAAAGAAGAGGACTTGTATTACGGAACGCAAACCTTAGAAACAGGAATTGTGTATAATAACAACAATCCATTTGTGATAGAGCGTATTGTTTCTGAAAGTCCGACAGATGTAAAAGGGAAAAACCTTAGAAAAGGAGACAAGTTAGTTGCTGTAAACGGAAATCGTATAAATGCTAAAATGAATAGAGAATCTTATTTTACAAACCCGAAGTTTAGCAGTGAAATGAATTTGACGTTTAGCAGAAACGGAAAAGAATTTTCTGTAAATGTACATCCAACAAGTTATAGAGCAGTTAGTACTTTACGTTATGATGAATGGCAAGATAAAAATCAAGCTTATGTAGATAAAAAAACGAAAAACAAGATTGCTTATGTGCATATGAAAAACATGACTGGTGGAGAATTGACAAAGTTTTATCATGATTTAATGAGCGATGAAGCTTATAAAGAAGGATTGATTTTAGATTTACGTTATAATACTGGAGGAAATGTACATGATGCAGTATTGAACTTCTTACAACAAAAACAATACTTAAACTGGAAGTATAGAGAAGGGAAGCTAGCAAGTCAATCTAATTTTAGCTATGGAAATAAACCCATTGTGTTATTGATCAATGAACAATCTTTATCTGATGCAGAAATGACAGCAGCTGGGTTTAAAGAATTAGGGTTGGGAACTATTGTTGGAACAGAAACCTATCGTTGGATTATTTTTACAACAAGTAATGGTTTGGTTGATGGATCTTCGTATCGTTTGCCATCTTGGGGATGTTATACCTTAGACGGAAAAGATTTAGAGATCAATGGAGTTTCACCAGATGTATATGTTGGTAAAAACTTTAAAGAGCGTTTAGAAAATAAAACGCCACAGTTAGATAAAGCGATTGACATTATTTTGAAGAAGTTGAAGAAATAAAAAATAATTCATAAAAGTAAAAGGCGGTTCATTTAGAACCGCCTTTTTTTTATTACTCAACATTATACAATCGTAGATTATCAATTTCTGGTGCTACATGTTCTAAATCTCCATAAGGTTTAATAATTGGCTTTAAAACACATAATACAGTGGTTTTTCCTTTGATAATTAACTTGTTTCCTTTTACATAGGTTTTCCATCTAAACTTTTCTAATGGAATGTTGTAATTGCTGATTTCTTTAGAAATAAGTTCATCTTCAGAGATCCAATCCATAATTTCTTCTTTGTTCTTAAAAGAAGGAACAGTTTCATCAGTGTCACTAAAATCAATTTCCCATTCAACCGGAATGTTAAACTTAAAAGTATACGCTTCACCAATATAACGCTCAGTTTCGTTGTTTAAAGCATCAAACCAATTGATGTCTTTTTCTGCTGGATACTTTTTAGCAAATTCTTTAGACAAGTCTGTTTTTCCTGGCGAATTTGCTGTTGGATAAAACCCATAATATGGTTTTGCTAAATACTGATTTGAAAAATCTTTTCCAAATACAGTATAATAAGGTGATGCAATTATAGAAGGCGAACTATCTGTGGTGAAGATATTTTTGAACATCTTTAATAAGCCGGTATTTTCTCCTAAACCACAAGCATGAAATACAATTTTAGAATTTGCAGAAATCACATTTTCTAAGGTTGGTAAAGAGCCTTCAATGGCATTCTTTTTTAACGTTTCTACCGTAATTCGTTCCCCTTTGATTACATTTTCTAAGCTCATGCCTTTCCAAGGATTACTGTGGCTTACAATATGAATTTCACCATATTTTCTATCATCATAATTTCTGTTTAACCATGTGATAATTTCTTCTAAAGAAAAGGCATCGTCTATTACTTCAAATTCTTTTTCTATAAAGTATTGTCTTGCGCTAGAATAAAAATCATTGTTGCCAGCATCTACACCTGTAATAAAAGCAATAGGCTCACGCAATGTCTTAATTACTTCTGTAACTACTGTGATAGCAGTGTTGTCAGCTATTTCTACTTCCTTAACTGTTTTTGTGCAGCTAGTAAATTGTCCGATTAGCAGTAGTAATGTAATTACTATTCCTGCTCTTTTAATTGTGTTTTTCATTGTTCTACTGTTTTAAGGTTATTACTATATTCTTATTGTTTATCAGGTTTGTTGGTAGGTTTTTAAAGTCGATTTTTAATAGGCTACCAATAACCCAATTATTGTTTTTTTCTTTTTCTATTTTCACAATTCTCCCACTAGCATCAACATGTATTTTAATCTGTTTGTACTTTTTTAAATACATGGTAATGATGTCTGAATAGTTGCTTTTGATCCACATTTTGATTGCTCTTTTTTGATTTTTATTGATTACAGATTCGATGGTTATTAAATATGATTTTTTGAATTTTGATTTTCCTTTGATGCTAGCTGCTGCACCAACAGCTGATTCGTTTACATTTTTAGGTAGAGGTAGGGTTTGTTTCACTTTTTTAAGCTTTCCTTTTTTATTGACTATTTCATAATCTACTGCTACAAAAGAGGTGAACTCTGTTGCTAAGTTGTACTGTAAACCAAGGTTTATAACTTGTTGTTTTACATCCTCACCAAAATTCCTTTTATAATCTACCAATCGCTCAATTTTTTTTCGTGCCCATAAATATTTTAAAGCCTCATTTTCTTTACTTAATCTTCCATTTGCAACACGAATGGTTTGTGTGAATTTTTCTTTTCCTTGAAATCCGTTTAATTGAATTGTTCCTGATGGTTTCCCTTTGTATTTACCATAGATTAAAATGGGTCTGTCTGCAAATACATCCGGAATTGTTTTTGGTTCGACATCGTAGATCTCAAATCCCTTTGTTTGTAAATTGATTTGTGTTAATTGTGGACTAGAGATATAAGTTTTAAAAGCTGTAGCAACTTTGTGTGCTTCTTCTTTTGTAGTTGCTACAAACGATAAGCTGTTGCTAACTCTAGAGATTCCGTCTATTAAATATCGATTGACACTATTCCCAATTCCGAATGTAAATACATTGGCCTTGTTTAAGTTTTGCTCAATAAACTGAAAAACTTCTTTTTCTACATTGATATATCCATCAGTAATTAAAACTACATTTCTTGCAGAATTCGGATTGTTTCTTGGCATCTTATAGCCAGTTTTCAAAGCTTTTAATAAACGTGTTCCGTGACCGTAGTTATCAAAAGTTCCTGTTAAAAAAAGTAGGGCTTCGTTTAAATTCTCTTTTGTTGCTTGTACAGATTGTTGCTTGAAAATTGTATTGTCAGCAGAAAACAGTAGAATGTTAAATCGGTCATTAACGCTTAAATCACTCAGCAAATTTCTTAATAACGATTTACTAACTTCTATTGGATATCCCATCATTGAGCCAGAAACATCAACTACAAATAAGTATTCTCTTGTAGGAATTTTGTTCTTTTTTGTAGTTAAAGACGGTTCTATTAACAGCGAAAAGAAGTTTTCTTTTTCACCTTCATATAGTTGTAAACCAGATGTAATGTTATCGATCCTCAACGAATAGTTCAACACATAATCTCTGTTTGATGGATTGTTGTTTTCTGCCGACAATTCAATTTCTGCAGTTTCTGCATCTGCATAATGCACATTAATTTTATGAGAACTTGATGTGATGTTTTGGATCATCATTCCTGCATTAATGCACACGTCAATATCAAAAACATACGTGTCAGAAACACCTTTTTTTGTGTATGGTTGCTTAAAAACAGTTTCATGAGTAGTACTTTCTCCAGTATATCTTGGGCCAACAACTCCAGGAAACACAAACTGATACTCTTTATCAACTGGAGCAATCATTTCTGTATAAAAAACATCAACTGTAATCAGTTCATTTGGCATAATGTCACCAACTTTCATTTGAAATACATTTGGTCTTTTCTGATCTAGCCTGGCAGCTCTTTTACCTTCTTTCAATGCTTTTTGATAGACTTTCTCGGCTTTTTTCTTTTCAAAAATTTGAGCTTTTGTAATTCTGTTACCAACCGTAAGTTGCATATTATGAACAGCAGCCTGTGTTGATATTGGAAATACGTATGTAGCTTCAATCGGTTGGTTACCTAGATTCTGATAGGATTGTGTAATTTGTACATGGGCAATTGTTCCAACAATCTGAACTGTTGCCTTTGTGCTTTTTAAAGGAATGATTGCATTCTTAGTGATTACTTTTAGATATGGACTTTCTGCTTTTTGGCAGTAAAGTGTTACGCTAAGACTAAGAAAAAAGATGATTATATATGTTCTCATAACTACAGTTTTGAATGATTATACTTCAAATGTAGTTCGAGAACTCAGTTAAATTTGTTGCTCTTTAGAATTCGTAGGTGATGAATTAGAATTCGTAGAATAGAGGTTTACTTTTTATTGTAAACCACTAATTTTGTTGGGTTTTTAATTGTTGTTTCATCAGCAAAAGACAATACGTATTGCTCTACTTTTTTAGCAACTCTAGTTTCTGGATAGAGAAGGACTTTGTTTACTTCTCCCGCCCATTCATTTAAATAAATGACTGTCATATCTTCATTAGTACGATAATATTTTTGCACGCCTTTTGGAAGTTTGTCTTTTAAAGAGTCGTCAATTTGGATGTAGTAATAATCTAGTTTAGAAGTAAAAAAACTAAAAGATAATAAATGATCCCATCCACCAAATAAATTACTAAACGGAAGTATAATTGTAAAAATGAAAATCAATCCTCTTTGAGGAGTAATCAATCCAGTGAAAAATTGTGAAAACGATTCTGTTTTTAAAAACCAAAACAGAATAATTGCACTGAAAATATTTTGAACATTCCACGGAATTACATTGAAACCATAACCCAAATACAATAACATCACAATAATGATTGAATGCATAGTTACGATACCAATTACTCCAAGTTTTCTGGTTTTATTAAATAATAAAAAGATTCCCAATAAAGCTTCTAGCCACGGAACAGCATAGGTAGATATTTGTAACAGTACTTCTGGGATAAAACTAAAATGTTTTAACAAAGCACCCATCCATTGTTCGTAGAAAATACCGTTTAATTTATGAATGCCACTCCAAAAATAAGTAGCAAAAAAGAGTAAGGAAATGGTGAATAGTATTTTTTTAGAATCAGTATTCTTTTTATACAATACAATTGCCAAAATAGTTAATGCACTCTGGTAAAAATAGGGTTGTAATCTGTTTTGATCTACTGCAGCAAGTATAATATATAGTAGTAAGACCAACCAACCTAGCCAACGTTTGGGTTTGAAAATGTACACCACCTGACTCACAAAAAATAATCCAGCAAAAACAGTATCAAAAGGAGAAGTTGGAGCTGGAATCCAATCAAACAAAGGAATTACAGGGAAATCTTTAGTAGAAATCCACAAATCTGGGGCATACAACATCATTGATAATGTTGCTAGTATAGCTAAAATTCTTACTGCGTTTATTTTTTGAGTTGTTTCTATATTTAACATGCTATTAAATTACTAATTTATCTTTTAAATAGTTTGCAGTAAATGATTTTTTATTTTTCACCAATTCTTCTGGGGTTCCTTGAAACAACAATTCGCCGCCTTTTTTTCCTCCACCAATTCCGAGATCAATAATATAATCGGCACATTTAATCAATTCAATATTGTGTTCAATAACAATAATAGAATGTCCTTTTTCAATTAAGGCATTAAATGAAGCTAATAGTTTTTTAATATCATGAAAATGCAACCCAGTTGTTGGCTCATCAAAAATAAATAGGGCTTTGTCTTTGGTAACTCCTTTTACCAAAAAGGAGGCTAATTTTATCCGTTGTGCTTCACCACCAGAAAGCGTAGACGAAGACTGCCCTAATTGCACATAACCCAATCCAACATCTTGCAAAGGCTTTAATTTTTGAACAATTTTTTTCTGTTCATATTCAGAAAAGAATGCCACTGCATCATCTATAGTTGAGTTCAAAACATCATCAATAGATTTACCGTTAAATTTAACTTCTAGAACTTCTTTTTTGAATCGTTTTCCATTACAAGTATCACATTGTAAATGTACATCTGCCATAAATTGCATTTCGATGGTCACTTCACCTTCTCCTTTACAAACCTCACATCGACCACCTTCTACATTAAAAGAAAAGTGCTTTGGTTTATAGTTTCTTATTTTTGATAATTTCTGATTTGAAAACAAACTTCTAATATCATCATAAGCCTTGATGTAGGTAACAGGATTTGAACGTGATGAACGACCAATCGGATTTTGATCAATAAACTCGATATGTTTTAAACTATCAAAAGAACCTTTTACTTCTGTAAACTGACCAAGCTTATCACCATAGCCTATAATTTTTTTCTGCATTGCAGGAAATAAAATTTTCTTTACCAAGGTGCTTTTTCCACTTCCAGAAACTCCTGTAATTACTGTTAAGTTGTTTAAAGGGAAAGTAACATCAATATTTTTTAAATTGTTTTCTCTAGCTCCAATAACTTCAATAAAATTGTTTGTTTTTCTTCTGGTATTAGGAACTTCAATTTTTAGTTGTTCATTTAAATATTGAGCTGTTAACGAATCAGATTTTAGAATGTCTTTAAATTTTCCTTCAGCAACAACATGACCGCCATAAGTTCCTGCTTCTGGACCTATATCAATAATGTAATCTGCAATTTTCATAATATCTTCATCGTGTTCTACCACAATAACTGTATTTCCTAAATCACGTAAATCTTGAAGCACACCAATTAATCGCTCTGTATCCTTTGGATGTAATCCAATACTTGGTTCATCTAAAATATACATAGATCCAACCAAGCTACTTCCTAAAGAAGTTGCTAGGTTTATACGTTGACTTTCTCCTCCAGATAGCGTGTTTGAAGTTCTATTTAATGTCAAGTAATCCAAACCAACATCTTGTAAGAATTGCAATCTATTATTTATTTCTGTCAATAACCTTTTTCCAATTTTAGCTTCGTATTTATTTAATTCAATGGTATTGAAAAAGGCAGCCAACTCATCTATTGGTAAAGAAACCAATTCAGAAATAGTCTTCTCAAATACCTTTACATAGCTTGTTTCTTTTCGTAAACGGTTACCATTACAATCAGTACATTTTGTTTTACCTCTGTAACGAGAAAGCATTACTCTATTCTGAATTTTATAACTTTTCTCTTCTAGCCTCTGAAAGAAATGATGAATTCCATTAAAGCTTTTGTTTCCATTCCATATCAATTCTTTCTGAGTTTCAGACAATTCAAACCAAGGTTTGTGAATTGGAATATCAAAATTAAATCCATGGTTAATTAGATCCTCTTTATAATTTCTAAATGATTCTGATTTAAATGGAACAATGGCATCTTCATAAATAGATAAACCTGTATTTGCAATTACTAAATCTTCATCAATTCCAATGATATTCCCGTAGCCTTCACAAGTTGGACAAGCTCCATAAGGATTATTAAAACTGAATAAATGTGTGTTTGGTTCTAAGAAGGTAATTCCGTCCAACTCAAATTTATTACTAAACTTGATTCTCTCTTTAGTCGTTAAGTTTTCTACGAAGCAAATTCCTTTTCCTTCAAAAAAAGCAGTTTGTATTGCGTCAGCCAAACGATTGTAGAAATCTTCATCATCCTTTAAAACAATTCTATCTACAACCAATTGCAATGGTTGCTTTTTGTAAGACTCAAAAGGGAATTCTTCTATTCTTACAATAGAATCATCAAATTTAATTCTTGCATATCCTTGTTGAGAAAAAACATTTAACAAGGTTTTTAAATCTTTGTCTTTTTCTAAATGAACAGGAGCAAGCAAGAGTAATTTAGAACCTACTTCATATGTTTTTATATGATTTAGAACATCTGTAACTGTATGCTTTTTAATTTCTTTTCCAGAAACAGGCGAATAGGTTTTACCGATTCTAGCAAAGAGTAATTTTATATAATCATAAATCTCTGTAGAAGTTCCTACGGTAGATCGAGGATTGGTAGAGTTTACCTTTTGCTCAATAGCAATAGCAGGAGCAATTCCTTTAATGTAATCTACTTTTGGTTTGTGCAGTTTCCCCAAAAACTGTCGTGCATAAGAAGATAAGCTCTCTACATATCTACGTTGTCCTTCTGCATACAAAGTGTCAAAAGCCAACGAAGATTTTCCAGAGCCAGAAAGTCCTGTAATTACTACTAATTTATTTCTAGGTATAACAACATCAATATTTTTTAAATTATGCAGTTTAGCACCTTTAATAATGATATTTTCTTTTGGATTTACGCTGTTTAAATCTAATTTCATTTCTAAAAAAAGTAAGCGTTAAAAATACCGTTTTTTGAACCAAAAAAATCAATTATCTCATTTAATAATTCAATAAAAGTTGCATTATTGATAATAAAAACTCTATATTTGAAATAATTACTCACTTAAAATACACGCATATAGAATAAAATTACTTTAACTGTTTATTGAAAACAATAAGAATCAGAAGGCAAACCAGCTTTCTTAAAGTAATTTATGATGCGTGAAAACTTAACCCCAGATAGTATATTAGTAAGCAATTACATTAACGGTAGTGAAGCTTCCCTAGAGATTTTAATAAAAAGACATCAACAGCGTTTGTTTAGCTTTATTTATAGTAAAGTGAAAAATAAAGATGTCACAGAAGATATTTTTCAAGACACATTTATTAAAGTAATTAGAACTTTAAAGAAAGGGAATTACAACGAAGAAGGTAAATTCTTACCTTGGGTAGTTCGTATTTCTCATAATCTAGTGATTGATTATTTTAGAAAGTCTAATAGAATGCCAGTATTTAGAAATACAGACGAATTTGATATTTTTTCTGTAATAGGAGATGGCGTTTTAAATATAGAGAAAAAAATTATAAAAGAGCAAATTCATGCAGACGTTAGAGAGCTGATAAATGAATTGCCAGAAGAACAAAAGCAGGTTCTTGTAATGCGTATGTATAATGATATGAGTTTTAACGAAATATCAGAAAACACAGGTGTTAGCATCAATACTGCCTTAGGTAGAATGCGTTATGCATTGATTAATTTAAGAAAGCTAATAGAAAAAAATAAAATTATTTTAGTGAATTAAATAATAAAAGTAAAAGTTTGGCGTTATGTGGTTAACAATCAAGTAACAAAAATAGATTATATGATGCAACTTTACTCTAAGAAGTCTTCTGAATTTCGGAAGCAACCTAAGAAAGAAACAATTCAATTTTTAATTAATTTTTCTAAATCGTTAAAAATAATTAAAACCAAATCGGACTTTGTTATTGAATTGAATTTGAATTAAGAGGGAAAAGCCTTAACTACCAGTTGGGGCTTTTTTTATGTATTAAATGTCATTTGATCTTCTAATTGTCACTTCGAATGCTACTTCAATCAAAATACATTTTGATTGAAAGTATGTTGCGAAGTAATGGAAGCGTAATTGAGAAATCTTAAAAATGAAGATTTACTTTTTTTTCTTATAATATTCGTCCAAAACAGTTTTTCTTCCAATAGCTTTTGTGATGATGTCTTTTTCTAAATCCCAACCTCTTGCAGGAGAATACTCTCTACCATACCAAATAATTTGTAAATGCAAATCATTCCACAATTCTCTAGGAAATAATCGTTTCGCATCTTTTTCGGTTTGTGTAACATTTTTTCCATTCGTTAAATTCCAGCGAAATAGTAATCTATGAATATGTGTGTCAACCGGAAAAGCAGGTACTCCAAAAGCTTGACTCATAACAACGCTTGCAGTTTTGTGTCCAACAGCAGGTAATTCTTCTAACCCTTCAAAACTTTGTGGAACTTCTCCATCGTACTTATCAATTAGTATTTTAGATAACCCATAAATGCCTTTACTTTTCATAGGTGATAACCCACAAGGACGAATGATTGCTTTAATCTCTTCAACTGTCATTTTAATCATATCAAAAGGATTGTCTGCTTTCGCAAATAAGATTGGTGTAATCTTATTGACACGCACATCTGTACATTGTGCTGATAATAAAACAGCAATTAACAACGTATATGGATCTTTATGATCTAACGGAATAGGTATTTCTGGATAGGTGTTTTCTAAAGTGTCAATTACGAAATCAACTTTTTCTTGTTTGGTCATTTTTGACTAATTTTACGGAAACAAATATAAGAATAATGACTATACTAAAAATAGGAGATGAAGCACCAAATTTTGAAGCTCTAGATAATAAAGGAAATACTATTTCACTTTCAGATTATTCAGGCAAAAAATTAGTATTGTTCTTTTATCCGAAAGCCAGTACACCAGGTTGTACTGCAGAAGCTTGTGGCTTAAGAGATAACTATCAAACATTCTTGTCTAAAGGATATGAAATACTAGGAGCAAGTGCAGATTCTGCTAAAAGACAACAAAATTGGATTAATAAGCACGAGTTGCCTTTTCCCTTATTAGCAGATGAAGACAAAACAGTAATCAATGCGTTTGGTGTTTGGGGACCGAAGAAATTTATGGGACGTGAATATGATGGAATTCATAGAACCACTTTTGTAATTGATGAAAACGGAATTATTTCAGACATAATTGCCAAAGTGAAAACAAAAGAGCATGCTGCTCAAATATTATAACAAAAAACTGAGCTGAAAAGCTCAGTTTTTTACTTTATACTTAATATGAATTTCGTTGTTTCTTTACTAAACATATTTTTATATTTCTTAGATTTTTTAATAGCTTCAAAATACGTTTGAAAAAACTTTACACCATCAAATGGAATAATAGAAGCCAACTTTTTTGTATTATATTCTGCAACAATAACTCTTGACATTTCTGCACCTAACCAATAAAATGGACCAGCGCTTGCAACCCCTTTGTTTTTTAATTTTTGCGCCTCTTTTGGATCGTGTTTCTGGATTGTGTTTTTGTAATATGCCTCAAATAAATCAACTCCTTGTTTTATTTTTTGATCATTTTCAGAAGAAGATATGATTTTTGGAGGAGCAAGGTAACTAGCTGTTCCTTCTTTTAAAATATATGTAAGTGTATTCTCAAAAGATCGAAAGGGCTCTTTTTTTGTTACTTTCTTTCTTTTTGAAATTGCGTTTTGACCCGTATGATATGTTTCATGCAATAATATATTTAATAAGGATTTATAATCATCCTTATAATAATTTAAATCAAGAGCAGTTACGTCCCCGATTGCCCATCCATCAGCGCCATTCATAAAGAAGAAAGATACCTTTCTTTTGAATTTGGTGTTTTTAGGTAATAATGGAGAAATGTTAGCATTGATGTAATTAAATATTGCACCCTCATTTTTTGATAAAACATTCATTAAATTTTGATAATTCTCAATATTGTTTTTAATATCAGAGAAATTTAAAAGCCCATATGGATTTGCATATCGATACAATTGGTGAATTGGTTTGTCACTAGCTGCAATTTGTATACATGTTGCTAGTAGCTCTATGTTTATAGGAGTTCTGTAAAAGCTTTGACTTCTGTGTAAAAGCATTTGTTTAAATTGATGCAAGTCTGTTTTATCAATAATTTCTTGATAGCTAACATTTGGTTTTGAAACTAAATCTATAATGATGTTAGCAGGTTTGTAATCGAATTTTAATTCAATTTCTCTGTTAATTTTTTTATTGTTTATTAGTGGGGTGTTTAGTTTTTCTTCAGTGAATTCAGCTTTGTAAACAGAACTTGATCTATGTAATTTTAAATTTTCTTGACGTAGTTTTGAAACTAAATATGCAACTCTAATAATTCCTGCATTCCCCTTTGGTGATCTTGTTGCAAAACTATCTAAATACTTTTTATTTGTGCTTTTCCTAAAGCTTCCATCCATATAAAAATAACTAGTTAATAGTTGAGCGGCTTCAGGTTTTGATAACGCTGCAACTAGTTTTATTGCTTTATCTCTTTCCTGTTTGGTTAAATTCTCTTTTAGCCAGCTCGCTTCTCTTTTCGGAATTTTCGCATCGTTTTTAAGTTGATTCCAATTAAAACTGAAATTAGAATTTTGTGCTTGTAAAAGTGAAGCACATAAAATTGCAAAAATAATTAGAGGTTTTTTCATCTTAAAAAGGAGTTTTGTGTTTTTATATGTAACAGACAAAAAGTATTTTAAAATGTTACAGTTTAACAAAAAAAAACCGAGCTTTTCAGTTCGGTTTTTTTTATTAATCAATTGGGTATACTTCGAAGTCAGTAAATTCTTTCCAATTTTCAATCCAAATATCAAATAATTCAACATTGTTTGTTTCCATTAACTGAAAGCAGATGTTCTCATCTTTATTAACCCATGAGTTTAAATAATATAATCCTTCTGGTAATAAACGACCTTCATTATTATACTTGTAGTTGTTTTTATCGAAACAATCTTTTTTGAACTTTTCGACTACCATAAATTTTTTCATAATAACTGTTATTTTGTTGTTTTAATACCTTTTATTAAGAGCCATAGACAGAATGAAACTTCGGCAACAAAAGCGGGTAATAATAAATACACATAACTTATGTTAACGTAATTAGGGATAAAGTTTGAAAAGCTATTTGTTAAATAGCCTACAGAAGCTATGATTAATAACACTCCTAATATTTTTGGAAAATGGATAGATTTTATGAGTAGATATCCTAAGAAAAAACAATGAAAGCCAAAAAATACTAATGCAATATGGTAGCCATAGTTATGTGTTTTTAGGCTTATGGTGCTTAGTGCTTGTAATTGTTCTATATTGAAAACAGATAAATAATCAGCTCCTTTTAAATAGGCTAAGGGTTTATATAGGTTTAATAAATTAATTCCTGCAACCGCAACCATAATCAACCTTAATGAAGCTGTTATTAGAGCCAAAGTGTGACTCACAGGTTTTAATATTTTATATAACAATATCGCCACACCAATATCACATAAGAAAACAATTACATCAACAGAAAATCCAAATCGATATAAAGTTTCAAATTCTAATATATTTTGAGCAGTAATTGCTGGGTTACTCCAGTCGATAATTTTTGATCGAACAAAAACCTCAGTAAAAAGTCCACCAATAATGATAATCAGATATAGAAAACCAGTGGTTCTTGCTTGCTTTTTTAGTGTATTCATTTTTTAGTTTGTTTAGTGAATAATTACGACGAGTTTGATTTGATAAAGTTACAAACAAAAAAACCGAGCTGAATAGCTCGGTTTTTTATACTAAATAATGAATTTAGTTTCCGTATAGGTACTTTGCTGCAGCTTTTGCCATTTTACGTTGACTGTGACCAATACCAAGAATTACTTTCAATTTCCAGTTGTATTTCAATTTCAATTCTTTGGCGGTTTGTAAACTATGCTTATAAAAGTAAGTTCCTCTTGCCAATCTATGTGTTCCTTGAATATCTACCGTTTTTGAGCGAAGCATTTTCCCACCGTTTTCATCAGCATTGTCAAGCTCTCCTAAGAATATAGTTAGGTTTTTTCTAAATGATTTTTTTAGATTTTTCTTTTTTGTATTTGTGTTTTTAATTCCGAATGGATAATCTGTATTGTATTCTGTTGGCGTATAAGAGCCTGCATTAGAAGCTAAAATTCTATCAGCTTTAGACTGTGGATAAAAAATTGTAAATCGATGTAAAATCTGTCCACCGGCAGAATGGCCAAACATGTCATATTTTTTTGCTTTGAATTTTAATGACTTTTTTGCAACCATAAAGATTCTGTCAAAATCACTATAAATCCATTCTTCTTTCTTTGGATTGAAATTAAATTCAGCTACATCTTCATCCATCCATACTTGATTGGTGCCTTTTTTGTAAGAAAACCCTTTTCTAATATCTAATACTGTAATCATGTTTCCTAAATGATATCCACCATAATTGTAATTTTTTTCAGGATAGGAAGGAGAAAGAATCAATACATTGTGTTTTTCTGAAGTTTCTATCCAAGAATCTCTATATCCATCGCCGTTTCTTCCTGAACCAGGAATTACTACTAGTACTCTTGTAGATTTATTAAACTTTTTTGGTTTGTGATAATACACTGTAAGATCTACATTCTCATATCCTTTTCCGCCACTGATAATAAAAGAACCCGAACCTTCATTAATTTCGATGTTGTTTTGAGCGGTTGCGAAGTTGATTGTACTTAGAATTGTTAAGAACAATCCGATAATTTTAATTTTCATTGTATGTGTTTTTTAATGATTTATATTTTAATACTTCAAAAGTCATCTATTCATAGAATGCATTTTTAAAAAAGCGTCAATTGTAAGTTTGCTAATGATTAATAAGAGTATAGAGTAAGTGTTTTTAATTTATAGGTTGAAACATAAAATTGGTGGGTAGCAAATGGAAACTCATCTAATTCTTAAAATCTGATTAAGATATTCTGTATTTTTGGACTTATGAATACATTTTTGACACCATTTATTAATGCAATCCTTCAAAGGCGCTGGTTAAGTCATTTTATTTTTTGGGTACTGTTATTGTTCGGTTATACCTTTGCAATGATTAGTGGTTTTGGTTCTTTCTATAAATCCTTTAACCGAAATTTAATATTACTAATTCCGCAAATATTAGCATCATATTCTATTATTTATTATTTAAATCCTAAGTATTTATATCAAAAAAAATACATCCGTTTTGTAGTGTTATTTGTAATAGGGACTTATGTATTCTCAATATTAGCAAGAGTATTGTTGGTACATATAATTGAAGAGTTATATAGAGAGCCGCCGTTTAGAAAAGAGTCTCTTTATGAGATAGCAACAGATTTTAAAAAACTATATAAGGATTTTTTCTATAGAGTGTATTTACCCGTTTTTTTGGTGGTAAGTATTAAGTTGATTAAAGAACGGTTCGAAGAAAAAAATAGACAAGAGATTTTACAGAAAGAAAAGGTGACCGCAGAATTGAGCTTTATGAAAGCACAGATTCATCCTCATTTTCTGTTTAATACCCTAAATAACCTATATGTATTAACATTACAGAAGTCAGATAAAGCTTCAGAAACAGTATTAAAACTGTCTGAAATGTTAGATTATATGTTGTATAAATGCAATGCAAATAGAGTAGCAATTATTGAAGAAATACAATTGATTCAAAACTATATTGATTTAGAGCAATTGCGTTACGGAGAAAGGCTAGAGGTGGTATTTGATAAAGATATAGATTCTAATCAAACTCAAATAGCACCATTAATTTTAGTTTCATTAATAGAAAATGCTTTTAAACACGGGGCAAGTGGTTCTGTTGCTACCCCAAAAATAGCTATTACATTTAAAGTGGTTGGTAGTCAATTACTATTTTCCATTTATAATACAAAACCAGCACAAAATCAAACAGATGAAACTGGTTTTAAAAAAGGAATTGGATTAAAGAATATTAAAAACCAATTATCTTTAATTTATCCAGAAAAACATAAGTTAGAAATTAAAGAAACAAAAGAGTCTTATCTTGTAAATCTAACCATACAATTAACTTAAAAACGTACATGTGAAAATAAAATGTTTAATTATTGATGATGAACCTCTTGCTGCTTCGCTTATTGAAGCTCATGTGGCAAAGGTGCCGAATTTAGAAGTAATTGCTACATGTATTAATGCATTAGAAGGATTCGAAATACTAAAAACACATTCGATAGATTTAATTTTTTTAGATATTCAAATGCCGTTGCTAACCGGAATTGAATTCCTTAAAGCGTTAAGCAATCCACCAAAAGTAATTTTTACAACAGCCTATAGAGAATATGCTATTGAAAGTTATGAATTAGAAGTAGTAGATTATTTATTAAAACCAATTTCATTTGATCGCTTTTTTAAAGCGATTAATAAGTTTTTTAAAACTATTGAATCTATTGCTCCAGTTCATACAATTACAGATTCTCAAAACACTACAGATTTTATCTATGTAAATGCAAATAAAAAACATCATAAAATTTCTTTTTCAGATATCGTATATGCTGAAAGTATTAAAGATTATATACGGATTCATTTAGCGGATAAAACAATTGTAACCAAAGAGAAAATAAGTGAGTTTGAACATAAATTACCTGCTAATTTTTTGAGAACACACAGATCGTATATTGTAAATGCTGATAAAATTACTGCTTATACAGTAAACGATATTGAAATTGGAAATATTGAAATTCCGATTGGAATTAGTTATAAAAAACAGTTGTTAGAAAAGCTGAAAGTATAATTATCTTACGTCTGTTGATTGTACTATTTGTAAGCACAATTGTAGATCATTTAAATCTAGTCGTTTTGTAGTTGGAGTATTTGTTTTTGAAGGTAATTGTCCTGTAAGAGTTTTAACAAAAACACAAGCAGTAAAAAATGTGCCAAGTAGAGTAGGATGACTACCATCTTCAATGTATAGATCTAGCTTAGGATGCCTTTTTATCGCTTTTCCCCAAATATCGCCAACTAAAATAGCTTTCCCTTTACTCGCAGATGCAGCTTTCTTGTAGGCGGTTGTAATTGTGTTTTGTGTTAGAGGTGTTCTCTCTCTAGACCAAGTAGCAAAGAAATAAGGTTTAGCTCCGTGTTGTTTGATGTAATTACTCAACTTTTTAGCGTACAACAGAAATTCATCTTTATTTGTTAGTGTACCCATACTTTGTTCTTGTAGCACCACAATGTCAAAGTTTCCGTTTTTAATGAGGTCTTTGGTTTTTAATCCATGTTCTTGGGTGTAATGATATTTTAATCTGGCGCCACCAACAGTACTCATTTCTGCTTGTATAAATGTAGAAGTGCTTTTAGAAAACTCTGAAACCATTTTTGGTAAGTTGTTGTAATACGTGTAGCTATTACCAGCAAAGAGGACACGTAATGTGTCTTTTTGAGCAAAACCTGTGTAGCTACTTATAAATAGTATAACAGTAATAAAACAACTAAAAAATCTCTTCATTAATTTTCTAATTTATCAAAAATAAACCTTCCGTTAAAGACAATGGTTTTTGAAGCTTTATCTGTATTGAATTTTACTTTTGCTCCAGTATCTAAATCAATAAATTCAAACTCTTTAGTTGCAGTTAATATATTGATTTCTCCACTGTTTGGGTCGTTTACAATTAATTTATTCTTTTCAATTTTCACATCAATTATATAATCGCCTATTCCATCTACTTGAAAATTAAGTTTGTATTTTCCAATCAGACTGTTAAGTTTTTCTAAAGAGATCTCAATAGTTTCAATTTTTTGTTGATGATTGATTCCCCAATGATACTGTTTAGAAACTGCTCTAAGAATTTCTGCAATTAGTTTGCCTCCATTATCAGCATTTGTCATTATAATGACAGCATTTCCTTTATTTGCAAAAGAAATGAATTCATTGGTAAATCCTCTATTCTTTCCGCCATGTCTAAAAATAAGCGAATCGTTTTTCCATTGTAAAGAGGGGCCTAGACCCCAATTGTTTTTATGCTTTGTAAGCATTTGATCAATCGTTTTTTTAGACAATATTCCATTTTCTTTTCCAGCGATTATTTCTTGAACTTCTATTGCGTACTTTGCCAAATCGGTTGGAGTAGTCCACAAACCCGCAGCTGCCTGCTCAGGATAGTTATTCCAAAAACCTTCTGCTATTTTTCCTTTACTATTGTATGCAGCACTAGCATTGTCATGATATTTTGCACTTAATGGTTGCTCGTACGTACTATTACTCATTTTTAAAGGAGTTAAAAAATTCTCTGCCATATATGCATCCAGTGTTTTGTTGCTGGTGTCTTCTACGATCTTTTCCATTAACGTGTAACCACCTCCAGAATATCTCCAAATACTATTCGGAATGGTATCTACAAATATCTTTGGTGTATTTCCTTGCCCACTCAATACTTGAGTAATTGTTGGGAAAGAATCTTTTTGTTCATAGCCAGGGAATCCGTGAACTGTCATTCCAGCTGTATGCGTTAATAGCCTTCTGAGTGTTACTTTTTCTGTAGCTGTAAATTTATTAGCAGGAATTTGCCAATCTTTTAAATAGGTATTTACGTCGGTATCTAAATCTAGTTTGCCTTCTTCTACCAATTTTAAGGTAGATAGCGCTGCAACAGGTTTACTTATTGATCCTGCTTGGAAAATAGTATTTACATCTACCTTGGTTTCTGTATCTGTATTAGCCATTCCATAGCCCTTTGCCCATTTTATGTTGCCATCTTCTACAATAGCAATACTCACTCCGGGAACGTTGTAATGTTCCATTCTATCTAATATATTATAAGTAATAGTCGTATCTCCTTTTACTTGATAGGTTGGTAGTAAACCATTTTCTATGGTATTGAT
Source organism: uncultured Flavobacteriaceae bacterium (assembly GCA_913062575.1). GTDB lineage: Bacteria > Bacteroidota > Bacteroidia > Flavobacteriales > Flavobacteriaceae > Polaribacter. The sequence goes on from CAJXVT010000021.1 coordinate 33,154, forward strand.
TTCTAATGAAACGTCAATTGGTTTTTCATTATTACAAGAGATAAATGAAAGTGATACTGCTAGAAATAAAATAAGAACTCTTCTCATGATAATTGGTTTTGGTTGAAATACAACATCTTAATTGTTAAAGTGTTACAGAAACAACTAAGATACTAAAAACAAGAGAGTTTAAAATGAACACTTGCTAAGTAATTAGTTATATACGTTTTTAGCTTGTCTTTTTGATGTTGTTTTTTAATCCTGCCTATGATAAGCAGGATTAAATATAGCGCTATTTTTGATGTAGTTTCTCCATCGTAATTAATTATTTATGGTGTTGGTAATCGTTTTTATTTTTCATGTCCATATATTATTCTTACTTCTGGATACTTTTCGTGAAATGTAGTTAATTGGAGCAAGCTATTCTCAGCAGATTCTTTGTTTTCAACCCAACCAGGTTCAATTTTATTCTCAAATCCATACTTTGTATGACTAGCATCTCCTGTCAATAATATTGGACCATCAGTAGTAATTAATAAATATGATAAATGTCCTAAAGAATGTCCGGGAGTATTAATTGCCATAAACGATCCATCGCCAAATATGTCAATAACAGATTCTAATGGAGAAATACCAACTGCAGTAGTATTATCCAATTCTAAAAGGGTGTCTTTTCTAGTTAAATGATTCGAACTATATATAAATGGAATATTGAAGATTGTTTCTTCTTTTCCAATAAATTTCGGAATGGAATTATTAATTTCAGGCAGTCCAGCAGAATGATCACCATGAAGATGGGTAAAGAAAATACCATTAATTTCTACATTTTCCTTTTTTAATAAGCTAGAGATATTTTGCCCTGGATTTTGTCTTGTTTCTTTTATGAAGCTATTTGCAAAAATTCCTTTTATGTTTCCTTTTTGTTGAAAAGTACTATCTAAACCAGTATCAATCATAAACCATCCTTTTTCTTTATGGTGAAATAAATAAGCATACACATCTACCCATAAAAACTTGCTCAAACCATGATCTTTACCCAGCTTTTCAATATTTAGCATTCCTTCTATAGGAACCTTAACAGAGCCTGTATTTAAAATTTTAAAGCCGTCAATTTTGGAGTTTGCATTAAATATTTCTTTCCATTGTTTATCTTTTAGCTTGCTGGTTGGTAATTTATAGGTTTCTCTATTGGGTTGCATAATTTGATTTCCAATAATTAAACAAATAATAATTGCTACTAATACTAAAATTGTTTTACCTTTTTTGTTCATGTCTTTGTTATTTTGAAATACAAAGGTGAATTTATAAGGGGAATGAAACTTGAATGAATTTGCTATTTTTTAATAATGAGGAAGGTGTTGCTCCAATTGTTTTTACAAATGTTCTGGTTAAGTGTGACTGGTCAGAAAACCCAGTCAAGTAAGCCACTTCTGTTAATGAATGCCCTTTGGAGAGTTCCTTAAAAGCAAGTTGTAATCTATGCCAAAGAATGTAATTTCTAATCGGTAATCCTATTTCTTGTTTAAACAAATGCAATAATCTACTTTCACTTAAGTAAGAAACATTCATTAATATTTCAGTAGTAATTTTGGTGTCTATATTATTAATAATGAAATCAAGAACTTTTGTAATTCGTTGATCTCTATTTTTAAATGAGTGATTCCCTAATTTAAACTTGAAAAGTGATTTAATACAGTCGTATAATTGCTCCCAATTACTATCATTTATATATCTAGTGATGTTATTAATGTCTAATTTCTCTAAGTTTGAGGGCGGTAAATCTATCAACGGCTCTGATAGTAAATATTGGTTATAAACAAATTGACCAAATATTGATTCAGGATCAATGCCTATAATTAGAATTTCTTGCCCAGAGGCATTACACTCATGTTGATGGTTTGGAGCAACCAATATAGCTTTCCTTTTTATCCAATTTCCACTAGCGCCTCTCCATAAGAACGAATCATTTATGCTAACAATTAGCTGAATCATTGGGTGTTTGTGACTAGAAATACTTGTGTTATTACTACCAGTGAAAAGAGATAACTCCTTCCAAATAATCAAATGATTCATTTTTTATTAATTATTATCAATGTGTGTGTAGGTTTTTTAAGGTTAAAAGTGAGTTATGCTTTTTCCCGTTGCGAAAGATAATTAATTCGTGTGAAATTTCATTGAGAATTATGACCTGTATAAATATTTACCATTTCCAGATTTAGTCGAGGTTAAGAAAGACACACTTATTTTGTTTTTTTGATAAAACACCAAGTACGAACTTATATTATGAGCGTTTTTTTTTATAAAAGAAAGCATTAAATTAGATTAGAAAATAAATAAAGGAATTAAAACTGCATGCCAATCTTGAAATTCAAAACACGCCCAGTCATGTAATTCGGAATTCCGTACATGGTTTTAGAATATACATCTCGAACCCAAGTATTAGTAATGGAGTTATTAATGTCAAACAAGTTGAATAATTCCAAACCAGCCGTTAATTCTTTAAAGTTCCCCAACCAACTTGACGTTGCTTTTTTAGTTTTATCAACAAAAATATAAGAAACACCTAGATCTGCACGTTTGTAGGCGCCTAAACGAGTTTGAAATTGATATGGATTTGCATAACTTGGTGATCCGCCAGGAACTCCAGAATTGTATACCAAGTTTAAATAGGCTTTTAAATCTGGTAAATTAGGCACATAATCTTGAAATAAGATTCCCAATTTAAAGCGTTGATCTGAAGGTCTTGCAATATATCCCTGATTATTAATGTTTTCTTTTGTTTTTAGCAATCCTAAGCTAATCCAACTTTCATTTCCAGGGACAAACTCACCATTTAAGCGAATATCAATTCCAGTTGAATAGGCCGTTGCGTTATTGTGTGCTTGATAACGAATGCGAACATTATCAACCGTATATGGATTTACGTTTGTTAAATGTTTATAGTAAATTTCTGTGGTCAGTTTAAATGGTCTGTCCCACATGATAAAGCTATAATCGTTTCCTAAAACAGCATGTACAGATTTTTGTGCTTTTACTTCTGGATGAATTGCACCGAGATTGTCTTTAAGTTCTTTGTAAAATGGTGGTTGATAATAAAATCCTCCAGAAAAACGAAATAGCATGTCTTTTTCCCAGTCTGGTTTGATAGCAAATTGTGCCCTCGGGCTAACGATAAAATGACTTTCAGAAGCGGTTCCATTTGCTTTAACCGACCAGTTTTGAACACGCATTCCGAAATTATACCAAATCTGATGTTCTTTCCAGAAGTCTTTTCGACTAAACTGTGCAAATCCAGAAATACGATTGATAGTCACATTATTGGTTGCTCTAATACTTTGATAAGGTGTAATACTTCCTTGATAAGGATCGTACGGTTGATTATTGGCAGAATGATGTGGTGGACGGATTGCAAATCCAACAGAATCAATTACTTCCCATTCTATAATCCGGTCTTTTATGTCTTCTATTTGATATTTAATTCCAGCTTCAATCTGATTGTTATCCTTTTTATAAGTTCCTTTAAGTTGCAGGTTGGCTATCAAAGCATCTAAGTCGTTACGAGCATGGTTTAATTGTGAGCCAATTCCGGTAGAAAAATCTACTTCGCCAAAGTTTTCAGAACCTAAGTTGCTGTCAACTTCACCTAAATTATACGAAGCTAAAATATCGTAATATTCTTCTTCTTGTGTATTGTATACAGATGCTGTGGCTTGTAGTGTTGTGTTCTCGTTGAGTTTATATGTTGTGTTTAGAGCTCCAAAACCGGTTAAAAAACTATCTTTTTCTTGTCCGCTATAAAACACAATCAATTCTATTGGATCTGCTAATGTTCCAAATCGTGTTCTACGAGAAATAGGTGTGTAATTATATTTGTTAAGAGAGAAATTCCCTAAAAAGTTAAGTGTTACTTTTTCATTTAACGTATAGGTTAGGTAGGTTTGAATATCTGTAAAGCTGGGCTTGTAATTGGTTTCAATTTGTTTGCTATTTACAAATAAGCTATTGTTTCTATGGCGTATTCCTAGAATCCCGCTTAACTTTTCATTCTTGGTTTGTCCTTCTATAGTTGCGCTTCCTCCAACCAAACTTAATTCTACACTGGTTTTAAATTCTGTAGGTTTTCTATAAGTGATATCTAGTACTGAAGATAGCTTGTCGCCATATTTAGCTTGAAAACCTCCCGCAGAAAAATGAATCTTCTGCACCATTTCTGAATTGATAAAACTTAAACCTTCTTGTTGTCCAGAGCGCACTAAAAAAGGTCTGTAAATTTCAATTCCGTTTACATATACTAAATTTTCATCAAAATTACCACCTCTAACATTGTATTGGGTGCTCAGTTCGTTATTGTTGTTTACTCCAGCAAAGGTCATTAATAAGTTTTCTACACCCGTATTTACGCCAGGTAGGCGTTTTACTTTTACAATATCAATTGTCGTAATCCCTTTTGCGCTATTTGTGTTGTTTTCTACCTTAACTTCATCTAATTCTTTTGTTAGAGATATCAAAGTGGGAGAGTAGGTTAAAATCCTTCTACTTCTTAGTGTTATTTTTTTTAGATGTTTTTTATATGAAATATGGCTAAATGTAACCGTAATTGTTTTCCTGATTGGAATGATAAGTTCATAATATCCATTTGCATCTGTTGCTGTTCCTTTATCAGAATAAGTTACAGAAACACCTTTGATAGGGGATTTCTGTTTATTGACAACATACCCTTTTAGGGTTGTTGTATTCTGAGCAACTAAAATAGTTGGAAAGATGATGAAAAGGATGTATAGTTTTTTCACTAATTGATTTGATTTTAAAATGCTAATTTATTCTTTTTTATAAAACGTTGCATTTAATATATTCGTATTTCCAACATTGTCTTCTACAATAACTTCTAAAAGGTGTTTTGAACCAACTAGCTTTTTGTCAGAAAATTGATATACAATTTGTTTCTTTTTTAAGTCGTATTCCATTAAAATCCATTCGCCATCTATGGTTGCTTTGTATGATTTAATTCCTGTTCCTTTATCCGAAATTTCAACAATAATCTTGGAGTGTTTTGTGATCCATTGATTGTTTTTGAAGTTTTTTAAATATAGTGTAGGATTTTGAATATCAGAAAGTAACGTGTAGTTACCTAAGGTTTTTGTTGTGGTAAAGAATTTTTCTTTTTTCTTTCTTGTATTTTGATATGTTGGATACTTTTTGTTGTTGGTGTTAGCGATGTACATGGTGCTTCTTTCTTTTTCTGTATACTTAGAAACATCAAAGGTTAATGTAAAACTTTTATTTAAAGGAATGTTTGGTTTATGTATAGATACGCTATTTTTTTTAATAGTAAAATCTAAATATACATCATTATAAAAAGTGTTCTTAGGAAAAGCAATAGTCACGTTTTTCTTCGTGAATTTTTGAAACTCTGAAGCTGTAATTTTATAATCTGAAGTGTCTTTTACTTGCTTAAAAATAGCATTATTTTGCACACCTTTTACAGGGATTTTTATACTTGTTTGATTGCCAATATAATCTGAAGCAATAATTTCTATGGTATAATTAAATCCTTCTTTAATATTTATAATACCATCATTTAATAAATCCTTATATATATTTAATTGATTTCCTGTTACTTTAAAAGTCCTTTGAAACCTGTTTTTGTACTTAGAAAATTGCGGATAATCGATGAGTAAATTTATGTATTTACTCTCAGTAAACGAGAATTCTTCTACATCATGATAGTATACTTTATGTCCATTTACCTTCATTTCTAAACTGTAAATACCATTTTTATTATAGGCTTTATTTAATTGATCGTACACATTAATTCCGAAACCAATTGGCCCTTTAGCAGTAATTCTGTTTGTTGTGTAATAATTGTCTTTAATCTTCTTAAAAGGTAAAATAGTTTTTTTTATGTTCTGATTAACCCTTGATGAATCTGATAGTGTATACACCATTATCCCTTTAACTCTAGGAGCAATAGTGTCTTTTACTTTTATGCCAAATAATAATGGGTTGATAATGTGCTCGGTTTCTGTATCTCTAATTTCAAAATGCAAATGCGGAGCTACAAATCCGCCAGTACTTCCAGAATAGGCAATAATTTGCCCTTTTTTTACAGGTATTTCTACTTTTTTAGGAAATATATTCCCTGTTTCGTAGCTTTCTTTTTCATATTGAATGCTTTTTACATAATCTTCAATTCCGTTACCGAACTTACTTAAATGACCATAAACACTAGTGTAGCCATTTGGATGAGAGATGTAAATCACTTTTCCATATCCCCAAAGAGCAACTTTAATTCTTGAGATATATCCATCTGCTGCGGCATATACAGGTAGGCCTTCTTTACGCTGAGTTTTAATATCAATTCCTGCATGAAAATGGTTACTTCTAAGCTCTCCAAAGGTTCCAGCCAGAATAGTCTCAATGTCTAATGGGTTCCTAAAATAGTTGGTAGGGTATTTTTTTTGCCCAAAAGAAATAGTCGTAAATAAGAGTCCGAGAAAGAATAAAAAACACTTCAAATTTCAATTTTTATGCTAAAGTAGTAAAAAAATGAAGTTACAAAAGATTATAATTGCAAATCGCTGTTTTACAGTGATTTAGGTATTATAAGGTAAAAAAGGTGTTTTTTTTTGTGATTTAACAATCAGAATGCTAACTTTGTTGAAATAGTTTTGATTCTTAATAATTGATGCGTAAAACAATAGAAGCTATTCATATTCTTGAAGATAGGTTAAAAAACTTACTTGCGAATTATGAATTTTTAAAGGAAGAAAATGAACTTTTGCTTCAGAATGTAAGTAAATTACAGCATCAAGTTCAAAAGAATCAACAATTAATCGAAGGTCAGAAGAATGAATATGACCTATTGAAGATTGCAAAAACTATTGAAGGCAGTAACGATAGTACTAGAGAAACAAAACTCAAAATAAATGCTTTAATTCGAGAAATCGATAAATGTATTATTCAATTAAACGAATAAAAAAGTTCATTAACAGTGTCAGGGAAACTAAAAATTAATGTTGTAATTGCAGGAAGAACATATCCTTTAAGTGTAAAAAACACACAAGAAGAAGAAGGTATGAGAAAAGCAGCAACCAACATCAATCAATTAATTTCTTTATACGAGCAAAATTATGCTGTTAATGATAAACAAGATGTATTAGCTATGTGTGCTTTGCGTTTTGCATCACAAGTTGAAATTGCAACGATAGATGAAAATAATACATCAGATGAAGCATTGAAAAAAATAAATAATTTAAATGCATTATTAGAATCGCATTTAGAATAAGTTCATTAAAATAACATTAAAATACACTGCCTACGTTAGTAATTAGTTTATTAAACTCAACACTATTCAATTATGAAGGATGAGTCTTAATTGTAAAAGCAAGCCATTAATACTGGATTTTTTAGTATCAGATGGATCCTTGACCAGTTAGTTAGTCCTATAACTGCCATAATGGAGTTTAAAAAACCACCTAATGTAGGCTTTTTTTTATATATAAAAAGTAAATTATGGATGGAGTGATACTTCCTTTTGCACTAAGTGTAGTAGGAGCAGTTATAGGGTTTATTATTGCAAAAGCAATAGAGAAGTCTAGAGAAAAAAAATTATTAAATACCACAAAGAAAGAGGCCGCAACGATAATAAAAGAAGCAAAAGTAGATGCTGAATCGTTGAAGAAAGATAAGATCTTACAAGCTAAAGAGAGGTTTATAGAACTTAAATCTGAGCATGAAAAAGTGATTTTTTCGCGTGAAAAAAAGATGTCTGATGTAGAAAAAAGAATTAGAGATAGAGAATCTCAAGTTGCATCAGAAGTTGATAAAAACAAAAGACTGAACAAGTCTATTGAACAGAAAGAAGCCGATTATACATACAAACTTGATTTCTTAGATAAGAAAGAAGGTGATCTAGATAAAATGCACAAAAGACATGTAGATATGTTGGAGCAAATTTCTGGATTATCTGCAGACGAAGCTAAAAAAGAATTGGTTACTTCTTTAAAAGATGAAGCTAAAACTGAAGCGATGGCTTTTATTCAGAATTCTATTGAAGAAGCTAAACTTACAGCAGAGCAAGATGCCCGTAAAGTTGTTTTAAGCACTATTCAAAGAGTTGGAGTAGAGCAAGCAGTAGAAAACTGTGTCTCAGTCTTTAATCTTGAGTCTGATGATGTTAAAGGACGTATTATCGGTAGAGAAGGAAGGAATATTAGAGCAATTGAAGCTGCAACAGGTGTAGAAATTATTGTTGATGATACTCCAGAAGCAATAATTTTATCTTGTTTTGATCCTGTTAGAAGAGAAATAGCACGTCTATCATTACATAAATTAGTAACTGATGGAAGGATTCATCCAGCAAGAATTGAAGAGGTTGTAAAGAAGACAGAAAAACAAATTACCCAAGAAATTATTGAAGTTGGTAAGCGTACCGTTATTGATTTAGGTATAAGTGGATTGCATCCAGAGTTGATTAAAACTATTGGGCGTATGAAATATCGTTCTTCATATGGACAAAACTTATTGCAACACTCTAGAGAAGTAGCAAACCTTTGTGGAATTATGGCTGCAGAAATGGGCTTAAATGCAAAAATGGCTAAACGTGCTGGATTGTTACATGATATCGGAAAAGTGCCAGATACAGAAAGTGAATTACCGCATGCTTTATTAGGAATGCAATGGGCAGAGAAATACGGTGAAAAAGCAGAAGTTTGTAATGCTATTGGAGCGCATCATGATGAAATTGAAATGAAGAGTTTAATTTCTCCAATTGTACAAGTTTGTGATGCTATTTCTGGAGCAAGACCTGGAGCAAGACGACAGGTATTGGATTCTTATATTCAACGATTAAAAGATTTAGAAGATATTGCTTTCGGGTTTACCGGAGTTCAAAAAGCATATGCAATTCAAGCTGGTAGAGAATTACGTGTTATGGTAGAAAGTGCTAAAGTAAATGACGAAAAAGCTGCTGAATTATCATTCGGAATTTCTCAAAAAATACAAAATGATATGACCTATCCAGGTCAAGTAAAAGTGACTGTAATTAGAGAAACTAGGGCTGTGAATGTAGCTAGATAAAGTTAAAAGTATATATTATTAAAAAAGCCTTAAGATTTTTCTTAAGGCTTTTTTAATTTCTAGGATGATAGGTTTCAACAACGTTTTTCAAAAACGACCTGTCTAAATGCACATAAATTTCTGTTGTAGTTATGCTTTCATGTCCTAGCATTTGCTGTATTGCTCTTAAATCTGCACCACCTTCTAATAAATGTGTTGCAAAAGAATGACGTAATGTATGTGGACCAATTTTTTTATTCAAATTGATTTTCACAGCTAATTCTTTTATAATCATAAAAATCATTTGTCTGCTTAATCCTTTTCCTCTTCTATTTAAAAACAAGGTGTCTTCGTAACCTTTTTGAGGTGTAAGATGACTTCTAATATCTTTTATGTAAAAGTTGATGTATTTCTGAGTGCTATCATGAATCGGCGTGTAGCGTTCTTTATTTCCTTTTCCTAAAAC
>CAJXVT010000022.1 GCA_913062575.1 uncultured Flavobacteriaceae bacterium
AAAGTAACTAGTAAGAAGAATTAATATGATGAAGAAAGTCTCAATCACCTTATGTTGCCTTTTTGTTTCGACTTTAATATATAGTCAAAAGCCTAGAGCAAGAGATTTAGGAATTCCGTTTGTTGGAAAAACAGGGGAATTTAATGCCATTACAGATGTAAAAGGAGTAGAAGTAGGCTATAGCACCATTATTTCTGGAAACGGAAAAAACAGACTAGGAATTGGACCAATAAGAACTGGTGTTACGGCAATTTTTCCAAGAGGAAAAGCAAAAAAGTTTAGTCCGGTGTATGCTAATTGGTATAGTTTAAATGGAAATGGAGAAATGACAGGAACCACTTGGATAACAGAATCGGGATTTTTAGAAACACCTATTATGATAACCAATACAAATAGTGTCGGAACGGTTAGACAAGCTGTTTTAAGGTGGTTTGTAGACACCAATTGGTATCAAGGAGCAAACTGGTGGTATACTTATCCAGTAGTTGCAGAAACCTATGATGGGTTCCTAAATGATATTTACGGATTTCATGTAAAAGAGAAACATGTATTAGAAGCAATTAATGATACAAAATCTGGCGCTATTGCTGAAGGGAATGTTGGTGGAGGAACCGGAATGATGTGTTTGGGGTTTAAGGGAGGAACAGGAACAGCATCTAGAATAGTACAATTTAAAGATGAAAGTTATACAGTTGGTGTATTAGTGCAATCTAATTTTGGAGGAAAGAAAAACTTAACAATTGCAGGCGTTCCTGTTGGAAAAGAATTGAAAAATGTTAAAAGTATAGAATTTAAAGGACCACCAACACCAAATAGAAAAGAAGGTGATGGATCTATTATTGTGGTTGTTGCAACAGATGCTCCATTATTGCCACATCAATTGAAAAGAATTGCACAGCGAATTCCGTTAGGAATAGGAATTGTTGGAGGTAGAGGAAGCAATGGTTCTGGTGATATTTTTATTGCTTTTTCAACAGCAAATGAAAATGCATTCAATCGCAGTAAAACAACTATAGTAAAAACGTTTCCAAATGACCAAATAACACCTGTTTTTGAAGCAACGGTTCAAGCAGTAGAAGAAGCAATTATCAATGCAATGGTTGCAGCTGAAACGATGGAAGGAATCAATGGAAATAAATCCTATGCACTTCCACATGATTTATTAAAAGAAACCTTAAAAAAGTACAATCGACTGAATAAATAAATGAATTCAATACAATATTACTTAGTAGATGTTTTTACAAACACTAAATACGGAGGCAATCAATTGGCTGTTTTTGTAGATTATGAAAACAACGTTTCTGATACTGAAATGCTTGCAATTGCTAGAGAATTAGGCTTTTCTGAAATCACTTTTGTGAAAAAGAATAGTAATGATGAAAAGTTTGATGTCAGAATATTTACTCCAGAATATGAAGTCCCTTTTGCAGGACATCCGTCTTTAGGAACTGCTTTTATCATTTCGAAATACTTGATTAAACATCCTAAGAAACAAATTACGTTGGCATTAAACTATGCTGATATTCAGATTCAATTACACGATTTAGAATCGTTAGAAAATTGTCAGTTTAAAATGAAACAAGCAGAACCAATTTTTTATAATACCTATAATCATAATAAAATTGCTAAAGCTTTAGATTTAGATGTTTCTCTATTTGACTCTACAAAAGTAATTGAAGAAGTAACAACAGGCTTGCCTTATATCATTGTTCCTGTTGTAAGTATAGCAGCAATCGATTCTATTGTCTTAAAGGCGGATGTTTTTGAAAATTTCCTGTTAGAAAATCAACTACATAAAACAAACAATCCATCAGGTTTATCTACTTCATTCTTTTTTGTTACTGAAGAAACGATTGCTAAAGAAAATGATTTCTATGGAAGAATGTTTTGTTTAGAACAGGGTGAAATCATGGAAGATGCTGCAACAGGAAGCGCTAATGGTTGTTTTTTAGCCTATCTATTAAAGCATCAATCAAAAAAGATAAAAGCTACTGTAGAACAGGGCTTTAAAATGGGGCGGAAGTCTCATATTTATTTGAATGGAAATTTAGACAAAAATGGCTACGAAATTTTTGTAAGCGGACAAGTGGTTGAAGTTGGATCTGGACAATGGAAAATTTCTTAATAATTACATAAAATTTAATATTTTCTTAACATATTGGTTTCAGTTTTGGTACTGTAATTGTTATCATTCTCACGATAAATAATATAACCAAAATACAAATAAGTACCAATTAATATTTACTATGAATAAAAATGCTTTTTATGCTGTTTTAGCAATGGCTACTTTAACAATTACTTCGTGTGCCAAAGATAAACTGGAAGACGATATAACAATCGATTACGTACAAATTCCTGATGCAAATTTTGAAAAAGAATTGGTATTACAAGGACATGATTCTGACGGTATTGTGAATCAAAAAATACTAAGAACTGATGCAGAGGCAGTAGAAAAACTTTCTCTTTATGATTCTGGTATCAATAGTTTAATTGGTATTGAAGCCTTTATAAACCTTAAAAGACTCTATGCAGATGCAAACAATTTACAAACAATAGATGTAAGTAAGAATGTATTGTTAGATACGATAAGTTTAACTTCAAATGATCTAACAAGTATTAAAGGAATACCTGCTGCCAAAAACCTGAAATGGTTGAGTTTATCATGGAATTTATTTACAGAATTCACTTTAGAAAATACGAGTGTTAAAAATTTCCTTATGGATCATAATGAATTAACTTCTCTTGATGTTAGTTTAGCACCAAAGTTAGAAAGTGCTGTACTTAATTTAAATAAAATTATTAGTTTAGATTTTAGCAATAGCCCATTGCTTAAGGTGTTAAATTTTTCTGCAAACAAGGTGAAAACAATAAATTTTGAAAACAATTTGAATTTGGAGTATATCTATTGTTCAAGTAATTTATTTACTGATTTTGATCTAAGTATGTTACCTAATCTTATTGATGTAAGAGTAGATAGAAACCCTACATTAACTTGTATTAAAGTAGCTGTTGGCCAAAATATTCCTACGCTAAAGCTTTCAAGCTATCAGCAAGCAAATACAGATTGTAACTAATAAATATATGTATCAAACTTTATTTAGAAGATAAATATTGATTCAAAAAATAACAAAAAAGAATACACTTTACTTACTCATGCGTGTAATTAAAAGGATGTGCCCTAACGAATGCTAATAGAAAACAGGAAAAGATATAGCATGAGAAAAATTACAACATCATTACAACATCAATCTAATAAAACTCACGCAAGAGTAAGTAGAGCAAGGCTTTAAAATGGGACTGAAATCTCACATTTACTTGGATGAGAATTTAGATGAAAATGGCTCCGAAATCTATGTAAATGGTCAAGTTGTAGCAATTGGGTCTGGACAATGTGAAATTTCTTAATAATTACATAAATTTTAATATATTCTTAACATTTTGTCATCTGTTTTGGTACTTTAATTGTTGTTATACTCTCGATAAATTGCATTAAAAAAAAACAAATAAGCAACTGCTTATATTTATTATGAAGAAGAATATATTTTATGCTGTTTTAGCAATGGCAACCCTAACAATTACATCGTGTACTAAAGAAAAACTAGTAGATGATACTATAATCGATTATGTAGAAATTCCAGATCCTAAATTCGAAACAGAACTAATTAACCTTGGTATTGATTCTGATGGAATTATCAATCAAAAAATCTTAAAATCTGATGCAGAAGCAGTAGAGAAACTATCTCTTTACAGCTCGGGGATAAATACACTAGCTGGTATTGAAGGGTTTGTGAACCTAAAAAGATTGGATGCCGCTGCTAACAATTTAATAACAGTAAATTTGAGTAAAAATGTGTTGTTAGATACTATTAATTTAGGTTTTAATGACTTGACCTCAGTTTCGGGTTTATCAAAAGCAAAAAACTTAGAATGGCTAAGTTTAAGTGGTAACCTTTTTACGGAGTTTACATTAGACAATCCAAATGTGAAAAACTTATTAATGAGTCACAACCTAATGGTTTCTTTTGATGCAAGTAAAGCCCCAAAATTAGAAAGCGCTTTGTTGACACTAAACAAAATAGAAAGCTTAGATTTTAGTGCAAACCCTTTACTAAAAGTATTGGTGTTTTCAGCAAATAGGGTCAAAACAATTAACTTAGATGAAAATTTAAATTTGGAATATATCTATTGCTCAAATAATTTGTTAACCGATTTTGACTTAAGTATGTTGCCTAATCTTATTGATGTAAGGCTTGATAGAAATCCGACGTTAACTTGTATTAAAGTAGCAGCTGGTCAAAACATTCCTACCTTAAAATTATCTACCTATCAGCAAGCAAATGAGAATTGTAATTAAATAGTTGAATTCATTTTCTGTAAGTATTTTATTTTTATGTTTTTTTTAAAAAAAGTATATCTTTATCAAAAAAAAAATACTTAAAAATCCAGCATGAAAAAGAAACCCCTTTACCTAATGCTAGCATTGGCTAGTTTACTTGTTATTTCTTGTACAAAAGATACCGTAATTGAAGAAGAAGGCGAAAACTTGTATGAAACGATTGCAATTCCTGATGAAGAATTTGAAAAAGCATTAATTGAACTTGGTATTGATACTGATGGATTAGTGAACCATAAAATGACCAAGTCAAAAGCTGAAGCTGTAGAAGAACTATCTATTTATAATAAAAGTATATATAGCTTAGTAGGTATTGAAGCATTTATCAATCTAAAAGAATTAAATATTCATAACACAATATTGGCAACCATAGATTTAAGCAAAAATTTAAAACTCGAATCAGTTGGTCTTGCTGAAAATAATTTAAGTTCAATAAAAGGACTGGAAAATGCATTAAATTTAGAAGAAATTTCGCTCAGTAATAATGTATTGAAAGAGTTAACTCTTAATAGTTCAAGTTTAAAAAAAATATTTTTGAAGAATAATTTATTAAATACTGTTACTTTAAATATTCCAGGACTTAGGATATTGTCTTTAACTGATAATAATTTGTCTTCGTTTGATGCTAGTACATTAGTGAATTTAAAAGAGCTCGATTTAGTTAGGAATAAACTGGAGGCAATAGATGTATCTAATAATTTAATCTTAAAATTCCTTTCTATTTCTGAAAATTCGATCGCTAATTTAACCTTAGGAAAAAACGATAGTTTGGTGTATATTTCTAGTTTTAGTAACAACTTATCTTCTTTAGATTTGAGTAATTTAATAAGTTTAGATCATTTCTATTTAAGGGGAAATCCAAACCTAACATGTATTAAGGCTGGTGTAAATCAAGTGTTTACAACGCAATCTTTATCTAGCTATCAAGAACTTAAAGTGGATTGTAATTAAGAAGCTGAATTCATTTTTTTATACTGCTCTCTGCTAAGTGGTAGGTCCAAATCGTACTGTAATTGTAGAGAATATTTTCCTCCTCCATGTTTTACAATCTTTAGTATTTGATTTGTGTCTACAACATAAGATCTGTGCACTCTACTAAATTGATCTGGTAATAATTGCAAGAGTTTCTCTAGATTTTTATCATGTAAAAAGCACTGTAAATCTTTGGTGTAAATCTCAGAGTAATTTCCACAAGCTTTGATGTACACTATGTTTTCTATCGGGATTAATTGAATTGTCCCTTTTGTTTTTACCGCCAATTGTTTTAGTTGTTCTCTATATGAAGCTGTGTTATTTAGTAAGCGATCAATAGCTACTTTAAAACGAGTTTCTAAAATAGGTTTGCTAATGAAATCAAAAACACCATAATCAAATGCAATAGCCGCTTGATCTTTATTTGCACTAATAATAATGGTTTGAAAAGAGCTTGCAGCTGCAGTTTGTAATAATTCAAAACCATCTTTTCCATTGAGGTTTAAATCTAAAAACAACAAGTCAAAAGCTTTTTCTTGAATATGTAATTTTGCATCTTCCAAGGTATGAGAAATGGTGATTTTAGCTCCAGTTACATACGTTGTTGTTAAATCTGCAATGCGTTCTGCAATTAATGTAATGTCTTCTACAATTAAGATATTCATACGTTTGTTTGTAATTGAATGATAGCTTCCCAGCCATTGTCAACAGCTTTTGATGTCAAACTCCATTTCTTAGGATAGCATTCTTCTAAACGAGCTTCTATGTATTTTATTCCACTACCAGTAGTAGTTTTTTTAGGAGTAGTTTGCTTTTTGCTATCATTAAATATGCGATATTGAATTCCGGTTGCTGTCCTTGTTTTTGTCAATTCAAAATGGGCATTCTCATTTCCAGAATAACCATGTGTAATTCCGTTTTCTACCAAAGTATGAAGTACTGCTGGCGGAATGGTTTCATCTCCACTAACTCCGTTAACTGTCAATTGATAAGAAGCTTTTTGTTGAATACTCATTATTTGTAAATGTGTTTTACACATGTTTATCTCATCTTCAATGGGTACTAATTTCTTCTTGGTCATGATGGTTAATAAATGAAACTCTTCAGACAAAGCTTCAATCATTTTACTAGCATTCTCGGTATCTGTTATAACCAATTGCTGTAAAGACATTAGGGAGTTCATTAAAAAATGTGGCTGAATATGCTTTTGTAAAAATTGATATTCCAATTGTTCTAACTGTAATTTTGCAGCATTTAATTTTTGCGCTTCTAAAAAGATTCCTTTTGCAGACGTATAAATCATCATCACTGCAAACAGCACCATTCCTAAAAGGTCAATCTTAAAAACGATGGAAGTAATGATGTAGTTTAGATATACAAAATCAAAACCTTCAATTAAATCATAATCGTCTAAAAAGGTGAAAAAGAAAATCAAGAATAACGAAAAACGAATCAAGTTTTTAGTGGCAATATCATTTTTTGAAGACAAACAACTAAACACAAAAGGGATTAAGCTTAAAGAAATTGCCATTGGCAGCGAAAAGAGATCACCAAATAGGGCAATCAAAACAAAAACAACAATTGCTAAAATGAATTTCTTACGTGCCAATCCAAATTCAAAATAGACTATACAAAGCAAGGTAAAAGAGCTAATATACTCTAAGACCGCTTTCAGCGTCTTGCTATGAATAAAAGAAATGCTTTCGGTCAGCCCATTCCAATACAAGGTTTCATACATGCTTAAAATAAAATTCATTAAAAACAAGAACGCCAATAACAGAAAAGTTTTTTTTCTATTAAGAGAAAAATACAAGGCAATATTTATGAATATAGCAAATAGAAAAATTCCCGAAAATAGTAAAGAAGCAGTATGAATTGTTCTTGCATGGTGTGTGAAACCAGTTAATGAACCAATTGCTAGGTCTCTAAAAATAGCACCGTCTTTGTTTTTATAGTTAGAAAAACGGACTTTCAATTCATTAATACCAACAACTAATATATTTCTAGAAATGTGCTTCCTAATCAAATTTAGCCCATTTTTCTCAGTATTTATAGAATTTCCAATACGTCCGTTATTTAATAACAAGTGCCCGTTAAAATACACTTCTGCAGCATTGACATTGCTTCGTAATTGAAGCCAAATATCTTCTGCTTTTAGAATGGAATCTTTTAATTCAAATTGATAGGTAAGTGTCCAAAGATTTTGTTCGGTACTGGCAGCAGCATGAATGTCTATAATATTTAAATTTCGCCCAACCAATTGTTGGTCTATTCCTTTATAAAGTGTGCCCGATTTTAAGGTCCCAAAATCTATTTCAGTACCCGAATACTCTATTGTCTTCTGCTGTGCATTACTAAATAACACACAGCAGATAAGAGCGGTTAAAAACAAGGTTCTTTTCAATTCTTTTTGTTTTAGTTGGATTAGATTTTTTAACAAAGCTACAAAATTTTACAGCCTTCTTCTGGCATCGTTTTTAGAGCTATTTCTTTTACTTGCCGTTTTTGCTTTCGAAGCAAAATTATAGGTCAATCCAACGTACATTTTTTGAGTCATTGGTTTGTCAGTCTTTTGTGTCGTGTAATTTTCAAACGTATTAAGACTACGGTATTTCTGGGTATTAAAAATATCATCAATCGTAATTTTGAATTGTAATTTTTTCTGTAGAAACGATTTTTTAAAGACTGCAATAAAACTATAAAAGCCTTCGTCTTCTTGAAATGGCGATGTGTAAGGAGAAATGTATCTTCCAATAAAATCTACATGTGTGCTTTTATTGATGGTGAAATTGTTAGAAAAATTGGTGTAAAAACTTGTCTTTTCAAAACCAGGTTGGTTGTTCTGGTCTAAAAATTTGGAATGATATACTGTTGCAGAATATTGCAAACGCCACCATTGGTTCACTTTTTTAGAGCTTCCATATTCCAATCCAACTTCTATTTCTGTACCCACATTTCTATTTTTTAAATAAGCAATGTTGTTTTCTACAAAATACAGGGCATTGATATTATCAATGGTTCTGTTGTAATACAGAGAAACTACATTCTTTTTATGCTGATAGGTAACTTCAAAAGCATTTTTAAATTCAGGAGTTAAATCTGGGTTACCAACGATATAATTAAAATCGTTGACCTTTTGTATTTCATTACTCAATAACTGAAAAGAAGGACGCTCTAAACTTCTAGAATAGCTCGCAGACAACGATTGTGTAGGACTCAATTTTCTTGAATAGAATACAGAAGGAAACCAATTGGTATAGTTTTGAGTTACCACAGCATTCGTATAGTTGTTCAATCTGTTTAGGTTGGTGTTTTCTACTCGAAATCCTACTTTTATAAAATCCTTTTCAGAAATATCGCTACTTACTGATACATAACCTGCACTAATTTTCTCTTTATAAGCCAATGATGTTGTACGATTTGGATCGATAACAAAACCATTCTGTGCTTCATACTCAGTGATTAAATCATTGTCTTTATCTGTAGCTCCATATTTTAAACCAGCAGCTACTTTTGTTTTCTTTGATACTTGCCCAGTATAATCTGCTTGTAATGCATAACTAATTGCCGTAGATTCAGATTCATATTTCTCAAAAGTATCATCAAAATCACCAATAGAATAGATAGATTGTGTGGTTCTTTTTGCCGAATTACGTTGACTTAAATAATCTGCAAATACCTTTAGTGTTTGGCTATTGTTAATTTTCCAGGAATAGTTCAATACTGATGTAAACATATTGTTTTTAGGAGTATTACTAGTTAGCACTTGCCCTTTATTGGTTAGCAAGCCATTATTGTAAAAATTCAAATCGGCATGAATAGGAGAATTTCTGTTTACTATAGCACTAAATATTTCAATTCCTAATTCGTGATTGCTTCCCAAACTACTCACAAAACCAAATTGTGAATAATGTCGCTGATCGTCGTAATTTTCTGTATTGAATGTTTCTATTTGGTTTTGTTGTTGGCTAAAATTAGAAAGGATGTTAATACGTCGCAAGCCAGTATAGCGAATATTGTTATAGTTTCCATAGATGTTCCAAGTTTCTGCACCATAATTAAAATTTGTAGTTGCATAAGTTTGAAAATAGCCTTCTCCTGCAAATTTATAAGCAGTACGCACACTTCCGTTAAAACCCAATCTTTTTTTTAGCAACACAATATTAATGCTACCACCTTTACTATTGGCATCTAATTGAGAAGATTTGTTGGTGCTAATTTCTACACTTTTTATATTTTCTGATTTGATAGTACGCACATAATTAGCCAACTCTTCTCCAGATAAATTGATTTTTTTACCATTCACAAAAATCGCAACTGCTTCATTACGCATACTAATGCTGTTTTCTTCTACCCAAATAAGTGGGGTTTGTCTTAAAACAGCCATTCCGTCATTATTTATTTTCAACGAACTGTTTTGTACATTAAAAATTAGTTTGTCTTCTTTTCTAGATAATAACGGTTTTGAAACAGTAATTTCTATACTATCTAGCATATTACTGTCTTCTTTCAATATCAGATTTCCTAAATGAATCGTTTTTGTAGCCGCTAGTGTCTGAGTAATACTTGTATAACCAATAAAACTAATGGATAACTCTACCTGTTGTGGTTTTTTTAGTGACAATTCAAAACTACCGTCTGTCTTAGTAATTACCCCAGAAATTAATTGTTTTGTAGTTACATTTCTAAGAATAACATTGGCAAATTCTAAAGGAGTGTTTTCTTGATCTAGTACTTTACCTGTAATTTGTTGTGCTTGGGTATTGTATACAGAAAGTAGTAAGAAAAAGCTTAATAAACGGATGGTACGTTGTATGATATGCATGGTATTTATTTTTTAATTTGATACAAGTGTACAACCACATTGTTCTTGTTTAGTTGCTAAATTGTTGAAACGCACATAGAAAGGATGAACTGCACTTTTTTATCAAAACTTTCACATTTTTAAAGTGCATGCTGTCATTTCTTCCTTTTACATTCGTTCTTTTATTTTCATAGATGAACAATCAAGAGATAGCAATAATAGGAGCAGGAATTGGCGGACTTACAACTGCCATTGCGTTACATAAAAAGGGGTTTACCAATATTACCATCTATGAACGTAGAACAACGGCCACAACTATGGGTGCTGGTTTAGTGTTGTGGGCAAATGCAGTTAAAATTTTAGAGAGACTAGATTTGCTAGATTCTATAGAAGAAATAGGAGGAAAGCTAGAACAAATGCAGCGCTATACTTCAGAAAATGAATTTTTAGGCGCTATAAATGTAAAAACGATCAATACCGTTATTGGAGCCACAAGCTTTTCTGTGAGTAGAGCAGATTTACAAGAAGTATTATTAGAAAAAGCAGTCCAATTAAAAATAGCCATTGTGTATAAGCAGGCTGTAAAAAAAATGATTTCTGATACAAAAAAAACAACTATTATTTTTGAAACTGATACACGCATTACACCAGATATTGTGATTGGTGCCGATGGAAGAATGAATTCTATCGCTAGAAAATATGTGGTAGGAGATAACACACCAATCTATCAGAATTTTGTGAATTGGATTGGTATTGTAGAATTACAAAAACCAACATTTTTAGAAAACAATGTATTGGATTTTTGGGGCGTTGGACAACGTTTTGGCTTGGTACCCATAAATGCTCACAAAGCTTATTGGGCTGGAGGAATGGCATTGCCTTTAAATGCCCCAGAAAAAAAAGGAGATTACAAAAAAGATCTTGATAGCATGTTTGGTTCTTGGTCTCCAAAGATTAAAGAAATCATTGCATTAACACCTTCAGAAAACATTAAATATATAGAAGTATTTGATCACAACCCAACCAATGTTTGGCATAAAGACAGGGTTTGTTTGTTGGGAGATGCAGCACATGCAACATTACCAACCTCTGGACAAGGTGCTTGCCAAGCCATAGAAGATGCTTGGCATTTTGCTACTTGTTTAGCTACCGAAGAAAGTGTAGAAACAGCATTTAAGAGTTTTAAAGCACTTCGTTTTAATAAAACTACCAGCATAACCATGGCAGGTAGAAACTTGGCTACTTCTTTATTTAATACAGATGCTATATATTGCCAACAAAGAAATGCCCAAGCCAAACAAACAGATTATAAAAATGCCAGCCAAGGTATTGCACAATTATGGGGAAGTGGTTTGTAGGAAACCGCAGTTTTTAGTATTTTATTAACTAGCATATATCTTGAATAATTGTAGCTATGCATTTTTAATAAAATAGCCAACAATTTAAAAAGTTTAAACAATGAAAAATGGATCTTTTATTTTGATATGTATATGCGCACTATTTTTAAATGCTTGTAATACTAAAAAACAAAACACACAAAAAAGTGATGCTCCAAATACTGCAGAAACCTATCTAGGGCAAAAGCCACCGAGTTTAACTGCTGAGATTTTTGCTCCTGGAATTATTTCAATAAGTGGAAGATCAGAGCATGGAATCTCGTTTTCTCCAAATTTAGATGAAGTTTATTTTTCTGCTAACCATAAAGACGAAGATCCTAGTATCTATCATTCAAAAATAGAAAACAACAAGTGGAAACCAGTTCAAAGACTAGACTTTACAGAAGGCAAAAGAGTGGGAGAAATGCATCCGTTTATTAGCCCAAAAGGAGATAAGATTTTTTTTACTGCTCATAACGAATTTACCTTGCCAGAACATAAAGAATCAGTGAAGATTTGGACTGTAAATCGTCTAGGAAATTCTTGGAGTACAGCAACACAACTTGATTCTCCAATTAATAATGGTTTCGGATTTTATTCGAATCAAGCAAAGAATGGTGATTTGTATTATACAAATGTATCTAAATGGAAAATGTATTATGCCCCAAATAAAAATGGAAAATTCCCAGAAATTGTCGAAGTTGGAATCGAATCTGGCTTACATGGTTTTATTTCACCAACTCAAGATTATATTGTAGTAAATTCTAGAAACAGAGAAAATGCTGAAAGAAAAAGTGATATCTATGTTTATTTTAAAGAAAAAGACGAATCATGGTCCAAAGCAATAAACCTTGGAAGTGAAGTGAATTCTAATTTCGGAGAAACATGCCCAAGTATTACTCCAGATGGTAAATACTTATTCTTTAGCAGATACAATGAAGAAGGTGGAGTGCCAAACTTTTATTGGGCAAGTACTGAAGTTATCAGCAAGTTAAAAAAGGCCTATTTTAATAAAGAACAATAAATTTAGCAAACATCATTTTAATGCGAATTCAATATCCGTTTGTCAACAAAGAATCAAATAAATACCATATAATAATGAAAAAAGGATCATTTACTTTAATAGCTTTATGTGCACTATTTTTAGGTGCCTGTAACACTAATAAAAAACCCAAAAAAGAACGTACTACAAGAATCAATAAAGAAATTTATCTTGGACAAAAACCACCAGGTTTAACACCAGAATTGTTTGCGCCAGAAATTATTAAAACTGAATTTAGACAGGCAGCAGGTGTCTTTTCTCCAGATTTAAAGGAATTCTATTTTAGAAGAAGAGGAGGAGCTTATGAAAAGAATGCATTGGTTGTTGTGAAGTTAGAAGACAACAAATGGACAGAATCACTTGTTGCGAAAAGAGCTGGAGAACCCTTTGTATCACAAGATGGAAAAACCTTATTCTTGGGAAAAAAATATAGTGAGCGAACTGCTTCTGGTTGGTCTGAAGCAAAAAGTCTTGGTGCTCCTTTTGATAAATTCCGAATTATGCGACTTACTGTTGCAGCTAACGGAACCTATTATTTTGATGAAGCCAGTGAATCTGGGCCACTTCGTTATTCAAGAATGATAAATGGAACCTATGAAGAACCTAAAGCGGTAGCTATTGAAGATATTGGAGATTGGAATGCACACCCATATATTGCTCCAGATGAATCTTATATAATCTGGGATGATCAAAGAGAAAAAGGTGGATATGGTGGTGCCGATTTATACATTTCTTTTCGCCAAAAAGATAGTTCTTGGGGAGCTTCAATTAATTTAGGCGATACCATAAACACAGAATTTGCTGAAGCTTATGGTAGCATCACACCAGATGGAAAATATTTCTTCTTTCATAGAGGTTATGGAGGTAACAGAGCAGATATCTATTGGGTTGATGCTAAAGTGATACTGGACCTTAATCCAAATAAATAAGAAACATGAAAAAAGCAATAATAGGTATTGTAGTGTTATTATTTACAATAAGTAGTTACGCGCAAGAACACAACGTATATTATGACAACGGTGCTTTAAAAGTAGCAGGAACAAAAACAAATGGCGTAGATACAGGCATCTGGAACTACTATTTTGAAAATGGTAAAATTAGCAAAACCGGTAATTATACCATTGGAAAGCTAGATGGCCTATGGAAATACTATTACGATTCTGGTGTATTAAGAATTATTGGAAGTTATAAAAACGGAAAAGACTTAGGCCTTTGGAAATACTACCACAACAATGGCGCGTTAAGAGCTATAGGAGACTATACCAACGGGAAACAAACTGGGCTATGGAAATACTACCATAAAAATAAAGCGTTGCGTAAAGTGGGACGTAAAGTAAAGGGTGTTGATCTTGGAGAATGGAATTTCTATGATGATAAAGGGACGCTGGTAAAAACTGAAATTAAAATTGATGACAAAAAAGCAATTGAAGCACAAATCAATTTATATTTTGAAGGTTCTCGTACCGACAACCCAGATTTGCTAAGAAAAGCATTTCACCCAAATGCTACTTTAAAGTTTATCAATGGGAATGGTGACTATACAGAGAGAACTATAGAAACATTCTTCTCTTACTTTACAAACACCAAAACCAGATCTTTTGAAAGTAAAATCTACTATATAGATGTAGCTGGTACTACTGCCAATGTAAAGCTGTCTACCAAGTATAAAACCTACCAATATATAGATTATATGAACATGCTTAAAACTAAAGATGGTTGGAAAATTGTAAGTAAAATATCACATAAAGAAGTCTTTTAAAGAGCAAGAAGAAGAATCTTATAGTATCACTTACATAGAATAATAAAAACAGGTAGAAATACCTGTTTTTTTGCTTTTCTAGCTACTTATTGACAATTATCATATTTGGACTTTAAAATTGATGATTACTTCTTCGAAAAAAAACTAAGCGAACACCGTATACAATTCATAGCTAGTACAAGCTAGCTTACAAAATTCTTCGCTGTTTTCTAGTTGGTTTTACAGGCACTAAATTATGTGCTTACTTACCTAACAGAATCATACACATAACCGCAGTGCTAAATCCTTGAGGCAACCATTCATTTAAAGTTTTCGTCTTGTTTAAGAAAGAACTTTAAAAAAGAAGCTATGATGACTAAAAAACAATTCTGGAACCAACTCTTACTTTTTGTATTAGCACTCTTACTAATTCTAGTAACAAGAGAATATTTTTCGCATCAACTCATCGAATATGGAATTGAGTCGTATCAAACACACCTACTTTTAGGTATTGGGGCAAACATTGTCTTAATTTTTATCTCCTATTTTTTTATCAAGAAAAACGGACTTCTAAAAATAGCTGGAATCAAAGGAACAAAACTAAAACGTTGGTATTTGTTACTATTTCCATTTGTGTTTTTAGTAGTACTCAATGTATTGTTAATGGACGACATCAATACAGCTATTCTTTTTCCGAACATATTATTTCTTTTAATGTATTGCATATCCATTGGGTTTGCAGAAGAGTTGAGTATTCGAGGTTTTTTGCAATCGCATTTAATTAATTACTTAGGAAACACAAAAAAGAATATTATTTTTTCCATTTTCGCTGCTGCCCTTTTTTTTGGACTGATACACCTATTAAATTTTGATAAAGGAATGTATGGAGAAGTATCACAAGTTTTCTTTGCCACCTTTATTGGTATCATGTTTGGTGTGGTTTTGGTGATTACAAAAAGAATATATCCTTTAATTATTGTGCATGCGGTGATTGATTTTGTAGCAAAATTAGATGCAACCGGTCTCCCTATTAAAGAAAAGATTAGCCAATCAATGTCAATAGAAAATGCAGTTTTTACTGTCTTACTTACGTTGCCTTGTTTATTGTATGGAATATTTCTTATGAAAAAGTATCAATTGACAGCAGGGAAGGAATAGCACTAAGCAGAACAACATTTACAATTATTGCTTCTACAAAACCAACTAGAAAATCCTTCCAAATTTTCTAGTTGGTTTTATATGTACTAAATTAGTTGCTTTATCAACAAAAAGAAACCTACACAAATGTGTATGTTCTATGTAATACAAACCGAACAAAATTCAAACAAAAGTGGAAATAAAAGCAATTAAATCAACTCTTGAAGATTATGCCAGAGCTTATTGTTCAAAAGACATTGAATCTTTAATGAATGTCTTTGATGATACTGGTAATATTTCTGTTATTGGAACTGGAGCAGACGAACTTTGTGTTGGATCAAATGAAGTGAGAGATTTATTCTTAAGAAATTTTGAAGAAGCAACTGCAACTCAATTTGAATGGAAATGGTTAGATATACGTATTTCGGATAATCATGCAGTTGTATCAGTTACTTTGAAAATACACCTTGTACACAAAGGAAATAATCTTAAAGTACCAATTCGATGGACTGTGGTCCTTAAAAATAAAAACGGAAAATGGGTTTGGATTCACAGAAATGCTTCAACTGCTGCTAGCAGTCAAGAGGAAGGGCAAGCATATCCAAAAGATAATTAAAAACGATTCCTGAATTCTTTCTTCTTTCTCATTTCATGGTCTTTTTAAAGTTAATTGTAAGGAAATTAATCAAATTTGCAATTCACAACATAAATGCTACAGTTGATTACATCTCTTTTTTTTTAGAGTTATTTGATCTCTACTATTGCGCTTTTAAATTCAAAAAAGTAAACAATGAAAAAGAACAACTTCATAGTATTAGTACTTGTATGTGCACTATTTTTAAATGCTTGCAATACGAAGCAGAAACCAACAAATAATGATGTACCAAGTACAGAAAAAAAAGATTCTTGGGATAAAGCATATAATAGCGCAACAAAAGAGCGGTTTATACCTGTTGAACTTTTTACTGGAGTAAAATGGGATGGGAAACATGTATTAACACTAAAAGAGGCTGCTACTTCTGCCACGTCTTGTGACCCTATCACAGGAAAACGATGTACTACGTATACTATTACTGGACCTTTTAAAACAGCAGTAAATAACACCAAGATTGAATGGGCTGGCAATGAAATTTCTTACTATCGAAGAACATATAGTACCAGTCGTGGTGGTGATGTTGAATCATTTTTTACAATTAATAATTCAAAAGATGGGCTGGTGAGAATTTATGATAAACGAAAAAAGTGGGGTGCCAGACCTTATGATGGATTAGGTAGTAAATTTCCATTGGGCAACTGGAAACAAGGAGAAGTACGTGTGTATCCCTCACGCAGACCCACAAGAATAGAAATCATAGAACTTGATGGGCCGAATCATAGCCTTACTTTTAGATGGACAATTGGTGAAGGTACAGGAAGAAATTCAGATAATATTTACACGTTTACTCCCGATAAAGGATTTACAAATTTTAGTTACTATAACGATGATTCTGATTCAAAAAATGGGAAACCATTGAAATAAATAACGGAAAAGAGGGCCTTTAAATGGGGACATTCGCAATTTTTTTTTAGTTTTTTCTTAACTATAAGTTAGGGACAATAATTGTAGCTATGCATTTATTATAGAAACTAACAAATCTAAAATTAGAACCATGAAAAAAGTGTATATCCTTTTAGTACTTATTTCTTCCATCCTTTTAAGTGCGTGTACCCCTAAAAAACAACATTCAAAAGACACCTATCTCGGGCAAAAGCCTCCAGGGTTAGTCCCTGAATTATTTGCGCCAGATATGATTAATACAGAATATAGGGAAGCAGAAGCTGCTTTTACACCAGATTTAAAAGAGTTCTATTTTCGCAGAAGAGGTGGTCCATATAAAAAGAACACTTTGGTTGTGGTGCAATACAAAGACAATAAATGGATAGAGTCTGATGTACCACCAAGAGCAGGAGAACCCGTTATTTCTACTGATGGTAAGATATTGTATTTAGGAAGTAAATATAGAGAAAGAACCAATACTGGTTGGTCTGAAGTAAAAAGCCTCGGTCCTATGTTTGATAATAAAGAATACGGTATTATGCGCTTTTCGGCATCTGCCAACGGTACCTATGTTTTTGACGATTATAAAATCGATGTAATCCGCATATCAACAATGAAGGACGGCAAACGTGAAGAACCAAAACTGCTTGATAAGCATATTAACATCGGAAAATGGACAGCGCATCCTTTTATTGCAGCAGATGATTCTTATATTATCTGGGATAGTGAAAGAAAAGGCGGATATGGTAAGTCTGATCTCTATATTAGTTTTAAACAGAAAGATGATTCATGGGGAGCTGCAATTAATTTAGGAGATCAAATAAATACAGCAGAAGCCTCAGAAGCATATGGAAGTATTACACCTGATGGAAAGTATTTTTTCTTTCATAGAACTTATGGTGGTGACACTGGAGATATATACTGGGTAGATGCACAATTTATTGAGAACCTAAGACCAAATTAAATAGAAAACCTTTGGTAGCGTTGTGTTTAATTAACTAATTCCTTAATTAGAATTCACACAAATTAAGTCTCTTTCTGCAACGGCTGGTTTTATGATCAACCTAAAGCTACTAAAAAAGTATATTGGTGTTAAAGTTACTTTGTACCCATAAAACGTTTTTGCATCCCTCTAAACACTGTGTATGTCACTATTACTATAGTACATAGTAGATTGTGTATAGTTTTGCCTATATAAACTTAAAAACACAAGCGTTTTGAAAACAAAAATTTATAATTTCCTAAACAAACCATATGCAGTACTTATAATAATGCTGGTTGCGCCATTATTTGGCTTTATAGATAGAAACTTTGTTTTTTTCTTTGCATTGGGTGCTGCCTTCCTACTATTAAAAAGTAGTAAATATGATTGGTCTAAATTTGGAATTGGAGAGAAGATTACTAGAAAAATCGTATTAAAAAGTACCGTAATTGCATTAGGGATGTTTGCTGTATTTACGTTGTGTATAGATCCGTTACTTCAATTGTGGTTAGGCGATTATGATTTATCATCAATAGATGATATTAGAGGGAACTTTGCGAGTTATCTTATTTTACTATTTATTGTGTGGATATTTGCAGCCTTTGGAGAAGAATTTCTGTTTCGTGGTTATTATATGAAAGGATTGGCAGAGTTATTAGGGAATACCAATAAAACGTGGTTGCTCTCTGCATTTATAACATCACTTTACTTTGGTGTATCACATATGTATCAGGGACTTATTGGCGTAGTGTCTGTGTTTCTATGGTCTTTTATTCTTTCGTTGATTTTTAACAAAAACAGAAATAATTTACTGCTATTGGTATTGATTCATGGAATTTATGATACCGTTGGTGTAACACTAATCTATTTGAATATGGATATAGCAATTACTGACTGGGTGCAACAGTTGTTTTAAAAAAAAAACGCACATTTGGTCTGGCATTAATAACAATTCAGTAACTATATATTTCTAATTAGAAAATAGTTGCTGAATTTTGCTTTTGTAAATAATTAAACGATAAATTTACTTTTATGACTAAACAGAAAACCAAAATAGTTAGAATTGCATTGTTAGTAGGTACCTTAATTTCGTTGTTTTTTGTGCCGTGGCTGCTGGTAAAAACCTGGATTTTACCATTGCCAAATACGGTTCAAGAGCAATTAGATGAAGCTATTGGTCATGGGTTTGAAGGTGTGATTGTATATGTAGATCAAACAAATAAACCCCCTCAGTTTTTAGCTGCTGGATGGCACAATAGAGAACATAAGATTGCAGCGAAACCAAAAGCTCTTTTTAAAATTGCTAGTATTAGCAAATTATATGATGCGGTTGCTGTTACCAAATTGGTAAGTGCCGGAAGACTTTCTTTAGACAAAACTATTGCAGATTATTTACCTGAACTTGTTGGAGTAATAGACAATGCAGAGAAAATTACGTTAAGGTTGATGATACAACATAAAAGTGGAATGCCAAATTTTACAGATGCTCCTGATTTTTGGGCAGCTCCAACAGAAACTTTTGATGAAAGTATTGCATTGATTAAAGGCAAACCAGCCAATTTTGAACCTGGTACAGATTATGAATATTGCAATACAAATTATTTATTAATCAATAGAATAATGGATAATGAATTAGGCTACAAGAATTTTCAATACATAAAAGAAGAAATACTTATTCCACTTAAACTGAACAATACGTTTAGATCTTTAAGTGAAGTGAATATTGAGCATGTAATGAGTGGTTATCATGTTGGACATCCAGATGATTTAAAAGAAAATGATTATGGAATGCATGCTACTGCTGAAGACGTGGGTATTTTCTTAAGAGCATTAAACGATGGATCTGTATTTGAAAAAGGAGAGCAAGAAATATATGCTTCTATTTATAAATACGAGCATTCAGGTTGGGTGCCTGGATACCAGAGTTTCGCAAAATATTACAAAGATATTGATGCTGTTGTTGTGACTTTTTATAGCACAACAGATCCTAAATTATACAATTGGAACTTGTCTGAAATCATAAATAATAGAATTGTAAAAATTCTTAAAAAGTAAAAACGATACACGAATAGAAAAGTAGAAATAAAAAAAATGAACTTAATAGAGGCTCAAACTAAAGACATCCCAGAATTAAAGGAAATATGTATTAATGCATATTCTAAGAATTTTTATGACCATTGGAATGAGGGTGGACTAGAGTGGTATTTGGATAAGGAATTTAATAAAAAAAGACTTGAATCTGATTTGACAGATAAAAACACAGCGTACTATTTTATTAATCACGAATTTAATACTGTTGGATTTATAAAGATCAATAACAATTCTGCTATTGGCAGTACAATAAGTAATGCTGTAGAATTAGAAAAAATATATGTTCTTCCAGAGTGTAAAGGAATGGGAGTTGGTAAATGGACTTTGCAAGAAATTATAAACAAGTCTGCCAAAGATGGAAAGAAAAATTTATTTTTATCTGTAATTGATACAAATGTAAATGCAATTGCTTTTTATAAAAAACTTGGCTTTCAATTCCATAGTAAAACAACTTTAGATGTACCATATTTCAAAGAAGAACTAAAAGGAATGGATAGAATGGTTATAGAATTAAAAGAGTAAAAAAAATGCTTGTATATAATTGTTATATTTAAATAAAAAATGAAGACATCAACATTTCTAACTTTTGTTGGTAAACAATGCTGAAAAGCTAAAGAAGCGATACATTTTTACACTTCTATCTTTCCAAACTTGTAAATTAAAAGCATCACAAAATACTCAGAAGAAAACGTGCTTGCCAAACAAAATGATTACAAAACAGCGAGTCAAAATATAGCGCAGTTGTGAAGTAGTGGTTTGTAGTTCAATACATAGAAGCCAGATTGTATTTGCTTTTAAAAAATTCAAAAGAATGAGATGGGAATAACAAAATAGTTCTTGTTTTTTGTAACGCATCATAGAATTTATAGTTTCTATTAATACGATAGCTTTTATTACTATAAATTATGAAAAATTCACTTTCAATTTTTACTCTTCTGATATTATTTTATGCGTGTTCAACTTCAAAAAAAATAAGTGAGTCGGCTTTACTAATCAATAATGCAACTATAATTAATGTTCTTGATGGTAGTTTATTAAAAGAAAAATCCATCTTAATAGACCAGGGCATTATTCAATCTATAGGTAGCTATTCTGAATTGAAAAATCGAGCATTTAAAAAAAACCATATTGATATTGAGCATAAATATGTAATTCCGGGTTTATGGGATATGCATGCTCATATAGACAAATTATCAGATGATTTTGAACATTCAAAGTCAATGTTAAGCTTGTATGCATTAAATGGTGTGACGTCAATTAGAGAAATGGGAGGGAACTGGTCTAAGATTAAGAAATTACAAGAAGCATCAAAGCAATCTCATTTTTTGCCAACAATTTTCACAGCAGGGCCCATATTAGAAAACAAAACCTTTGTAGATTGGGTTGCAAAGGTTGATAACGATCCTGAATTTAAAAAGCAACGAGTACGAATTGCACATAAGTCTGAGGTTGAAATAATTATAGACTCTGTAAAGAAATTAGGCGTAGATTTTCTTAAAATAAGAACAGCTGCATCTAAAGAAGTGTTTTTTGAAATAGCCAAACAAGCGAAGTTAAAAGGGCTGAGATTTGCGGGTCATGTAGATGCCAAAGTAGATTTATATGAAGCAGTGAAGTCTGGAATTAGCTCTTTAGAACATTTAGATATCTTTCAGCTTTCTGGTATGAGCAATGCCAAAATGGATTCTATTGTTTCTTTAATGAAAGAAATGAATACAGGATATAGTCCAACTCTTACCTATTTTAAAAAGCATAGGATTTATGATAAAACAAATATTAATTATTTTTTAAATGATACTACTTATGCTAGTTTTCCAAAAAGAGCCTATGCTTCAAAACGTTTATTAGAAAAATCTGTTTTAGCGATGAAAAGATCTGAAGGATCTCAAGTTCCCTGGAAAAAAATGGAAGCTAACTTTTTAAAATTCGCAAGTAAAATTGTTTCTAAAGATGTAACTATATTGGCTGGTACAGATGGTGCTAATGCACTTATTCTACCAGGTTTTAGCTTGCATGAAGAGTTGCGATTGTATCATTCAGAATTAAAGATGACACCTTTACAAATATTGCAATCGGCTACCATAAACCCTGCAACATATTTTGATATTAAAAGTGGTCTTGTAAAACAAGGATATAATGCCGATTTAGTAATCTTAGAAAAAAACCCACTTTCAAACATAAAAAATACTGAAACGATACATAGCGTACTTAAATCTGGAAAAATGATTTCTAACCAAGAAATTCTTGAAAGGTTGAAATTAATACGAGTGTATAACAAGAAGACGAACTAAGTATTTATTAGAAAAAGAACGGTGTTATTTAAAGCACAAAAATTAATTGCTAGTGCACACTTACTAATGAAAAACCTACCTTTGACTTCGCTCAGGTATCAACAGCCTTTTTAGTTGGTTTTATATGTACAAATTAAGCAATGAAAATTAGGAATGAAAAGTACACTCACTAACAAATACAAGTTGGGGTTTTTCCCTACACCAATGCATAAGTTAGAAAACTTATCAAAAAAACACTCCGACTACAATATCTATATCAAAAGAGATGATCAAACTGGTTTGGCTTCGGGTGGAAATAAAACAAGAAAGCTAGAATACCTTATTAAAGAAGCCATTGATACTAATTGTAATGTAGTATTTACAGCTGGTGCACAACAATCTAACCATTGTAGGCAAACAGCAGCAGCATGTGCTCTTGCTGGTATTGAATGCCATATTATTGTGAAAGGAAATGAACCTGAACACTACCAAGGTAATTTGTTATTGTCGCATTTGTTAGGAGCAAAAATTCATTTCACAAATAATTACAACAAAGAAATAGATTACAATAGCTATATAGAAAAACTTGAAAAAGGTAAAAAAGCAATTGTGGTACCAATTGGAGGGTCGAACATAACAGGGACTTTGGGATATGTAGAAGCAATGAAGGAGTTGAAACTTCAATTAGAAGAGCAAAAGGTGAAAATTGATTATCTCTTTTTTGCATCTAGCTCTGGAGGAACACATGCTGGGATAATGCTTGGTATGCAGTTATATAATTTAGATTTTGAGCTTATCCCAATAAAAATTGATAAGGACACAAATGAAAAAGGGGAGTTAGCTGAAGTTGTCTTGAATCTTGTAAATGAAGGAGCAAATTTATTAAACCTTGATCGGAACTACAGTCTTTCAGACATTCCTTTAAACAGAAATTATAATGAAGCAGATTATGGCGTTCTGACTAAAAATGAAGTTTTAGCTGTAAATGAATTAGCTTTAACAGAAGGAATTTTATTAGATCCTGTATATACAGGAAGAGCTTTTTATGGAATGCTAGATTGTTTGAAAAACAAAAAACTTACACAAAAGTCGAATATTCTTTTTTGGCATACAGGAGGGTTGCCAGCTTTATTTGAGTATGCTAAAGGATTCAAATAAACATAAAAAATTAACACAGCTATGAATATAGAACAAATACGATCACTTTTCCCCGTGACAAAAAATGCTGTTTATTTAAACAGTGCTTCTCAATCTCCTCTTAATACTTTGGTATACGATAGGCTTCAGGCTCATGTAAGAACAGAATTAAATCCTGTTGGTAAAAAAGGATTTGATCGAAATCATATTCGTGTATTACTGTCAAAATTACTGGGAGGTTCTTCAGAAGAATATGCTTTAGTAACAAGTACAGGAGTTGGTATGGGAATTATAGCACAAGGATTAGACTTAAAAAAAGGGGACAATATCGTACTACCCGAATGTGAACATTGGAATAATACTTTTCCATGGTTGCAGCTTGAGCAAAAGGGGGTTGAAATTAGGTTTGCAAAAATTAATAAGGATAATAGTATTGATCCTGAAGCAATAGAAGAACTTATTGACCATAAAACACGAGTTGTAGCAATTGCTGCTGTACGGTTTAATAGTGGTTTCAGACCAAACCTTTCTGCAATCGGAAAAATGGCTCACCAGAAAGGAGCCATATTTGTTGTAGACGCAGCACAAGGAGCAGGCATGATTCCTATTGATGTAGAAAAGGATGAGATTGATGTGATGGCAGGTTGTGGATTTAAGTGGTTGCTAGGGATGCATGGAACAGGGTTTTTATATGTTAGCAAAAGAGTTGTAAAAATGATTAATCCAGTATTGCCTGGTATGTATGCTGCAGAAAAAAGTTATTATGACCTTTCATTTCATAACGACTCTAGAAAATTTGAAACAGGCACAATAGCTTATTCTCTATTTGATGCTTGGTCTGCTGGGCTCGAATTACTTTTGGATATTGGCATCAAAAACATATATGAGAAAGTGCTTGAAAATTCAGATTTTCTGATTGATGGACTTCGGAAAAAGGGATATCAACTAGTAACACCTACAAGTAAACAGGAAGAGAGAACTGCAATTGTTCATTTTAATGCAGGTTCATTTGATACAACAAAGGCTCTTTATGAAAAGCTTAGGGAACAGAAGGTTCTAGTAACTTTACAAGCTGAAAACATTAGAGTTAGCCCGAGTTTCTTCACCTCAGAAAAAGAAATTAACGTATTTTTAAATTTGATTTAAAGCTTACTAGTAAGCCTACTAATTGATAAATGATGTGTAACGAATAGCATTATTAATAGAAATCAGTAGCCGTTAAATTTTGTCCGGTGACATGATTATAGGCATCAACAATAAGTTGAAATGTTACATTAAGCTCATCAATAGATTGTGGGGTGTAAAGCATCACAAAGCCATTCCATTTTGGTATTTGCTGCAACGCAAACGGATGAAAAATGGCCCAACAAGTTTCTACAGCTTCTGTAGCTCTAGCTGGTTCTAAAAAGATGTGCAAACTTCCATCATCATGTATGTGACCAAACTCTCGACCACCAATTAGTGCAGCTGAGACAGCCACAGTTACTTCATCGGTTAACGATAATCCTTGCCATCCAGCAATAACTGATGGGAGATTCTCTATTCCAGGTATGGAATATACTCTTCGAAATAATTCTTCGTTGATTTCGGGTACAAATTCGACACCAATCTGAACGTGAGGTACACCTGTAGTAGTTTCTGGTCTGGAACCCGAGCGTTGTGATAATTTGATAGTAGTTACTACATTTACAACATTATCATCACCTTCAGAACCATTATCTATTCCAGAATTATCCTTGCTACACGAAATCACAATTAGGAAGATCAATAGTGTTTTTAACGTACTGACTTCTTTATTTTTTAATATGTTTAGTAGTGTAAACGACATGTATTCAGTAATTAACTTGTTCAAAGATATGAGTTTCTATTAATGTTGGGAGGTTAATTTTTAATAATTACCTTTTATAAAGGTTAACTAAATACATTTTTGTTACTTTTTTTCTTGATTTAATAGCTTACGCATATTTGATTAAGAAGGGATAAATAGATGTGAAAATTCCATTTTTTAATCAATTAGATTTACTCAAATTACATCTTTGCTAAAACTATCAAAAGTCATAAATTGTCGTTTAAAAAATCGAAAGTTTATATTTATAAACCTATAAGCAATAACACCGTTTAAATGAAAAATAGACCTCCTGTAATTAAACAAATAACAAGCTCTGAAGTCTTACCAATTCGACATAAGGTAATGTGGCCAAATAAGCCAATACGCTACGTTGAATTGCCAAATGATAATAATGCAAGACATTATGGTTTATTTGTGCATGGAGAAATAAAATCCATAATATCCTTATTTACAGAAAATAATGAAGTTCAATTCAGGAAATTTGCCACACTAATTGAGTTTCAAGGATTAGGATATGGAACAATACTCTTAAAAAACATACTAGATTTACTACAAAAAGAAGGAATTAGAAGGTTATGGTGCAATGCTCGGGTTGAAAAATCAGCATATTATGAGAAATTCAATTTAAAAACTACACTTCAAAAGTTTGAAAAAGATGGAATTGAATATGTAATTATGGAAAGATTTTTTGTTGACATTGCTAAAACAAAAGGTGCAAAAGATTAAGGTTAATAAAACAAACTGAATCCGTGATTTTTTATCACTCAAAAATAAAATAAGTTAATTATGGTATCTCTTTGGTAGCGTAGTCATTGTGTCAATGATAACTTATTTACTAGATTAAATACAGCAGAAAAACCTGGGTTGCAATTGCTAATGAACAGCCAATTAAGAAAATGTATAAAAAAAAAGCGCAACCAAATAGTTGTGCTTTTTTATGTGATCGATATTAATAATTGCTTGTTAACAGAGTAAAATAGGAGGTTGACAGATTAAAATTTTAATAGTCCTTGTTTGAGCTCACCTTTGTGTAGTTATTTATAATAAACACAATTTATGAAATCTACAGTTCGCTTATTCGTACTACTTTTAGTATTCAATCTACATTCAATTTTTTCACAGTCTATACATTTAATGGGAGTCGTTATAGACGCTCAAAGTAAAGAATCCATCCCTTTTGTTACCATAACAGCCTACAATTTAACTAATATTGTAGATGGTATCTCTACTTCTGATAGTGGAGTATTCAATTTAAAGGTCAATAAAAAAATATCACATTTAGAAATAAGTTTTATTGGTTATCAGACTCAATTGTTACACATTGATCAAATCATTGATGAAAAAAAAATGCGAATTGAATTGATTGAAATGGCTACCGAATTGGATGAAGTTCAAATTACTGCAAAACGTACTACAACTCGAATTAAAATTGACAGAAAAATCATAGACTTTGGATTGGACATTCAGCAATCTGGAGTTACGGCTTTAGAGGCTTTTGATCAAATAGGAGAAATAGAAACCAATATAACCAATGGAACTGTTTCTTTAAGAGGAAATGATAATGTCCGTATTTTAATTAATGGAAAACCATCTTCTTTATCAGCAACAGAATTGTTAAAACAAATTTCTGCAACAAACATTAAGCAAGTTGAGATAATTACATCTCCGTCTGTAAAGCATAAGGCAGAAGGCTTATCTGGGATTATCAATATTAAATTGAAAAGAAATTCTGATCGAGGATTGAATATGGTATTAAATAATACAGTTGGAATAAAACGACGCGGATTTGGGATGCAGAGCAATTATAATACATCTCTTATTAATTTTCGGTTGAATACTTCATTTAATAAAAGTGCTACTAGAGATGATCAATTTATAGATAGACAATTTGCTTCTGGTAAAACGGAACGCATTTTCACTCCCAATTTGTTCAATGGAAAAGTATATAAGGTTGCTGCTGGTATAGATTTCTTTAGTAAAAACAAACATGAGTTTACTGTAGAAGTTGATTACACGGATGATTCACATAGTTATTTTAATGAATCTAATTATACACATAGTTTAGAAAAACCAGAATACCTTTTTTTAAGAAAAACCAAGCATGCACATCATAACACGATATTTCAAGGGAATTATAGATTGAAATTAAATTCTGAAAACACACACTTTTTAGAAGTAGATTATAATTTTAACTATAGTAAAAATAAGTATCCTCAAAAGGATTTTGAAGATGGAATAGAAACATCAAACAAACGTTTGAAAGAAAATTACAATTTACATTCTGCTGCTGTAGATTACACAGTTCCATTAGAAGGTAAAGGAAGTATAGAAACAGGTGTAAGTTTTAATACACAAGCTCTAAATAGTTCTCAAATATTTTTATCAAATACCAATAAGGATCTGTTTTCTTATAACGAGCAGTTATTTGGTATGTATGGTTTGTTGAATTATTCATTTGAGAAACTACATTTAAAAGGAGGACTTCGATATGAACATTTTACATCAAATTCAAATAGTAGCAATATCGGTTTTGACAGCAAGCAATCTTATAAAAACCTTTTCCCATCAATGCATGTATCGTATATTTTAAATAAAAAAAGCGCACTTAATTTTGGATATAGCCAACGAATTTCTCGTCCAAATTTTCATCATGTAAATGCACTACAATTGTATAGTCCCTTTTTTAGATGGGATTATAATCCTAATATTATTCCTGAAACTAGTACTAACTTCGATTTGGGTTTTCATAAAAACTCAAATAATTATGGAGTGTCATTTACCGCCTTTTATAGAAAAAGGAAAGATGTAATTCTATGGATTGCATCTTCAGAAAATAACCAACAAGTATTTACATATGAAAACTCGGGAGTATTTAATTCTTATGGTTTAGAAAGTAATATTAGAGTTCAGTTAACTTCATTCTGGGACACAAATTTGTCAGTAAATTATTATCAAAGTCAAGTTAATTTGAAAAACATTGTCACCTGGAACCGCATATACTCATCAAGGTACCAGCTAAAAAACAAGCTCAAAATCAGCTCAAAAATATATATTGACCTAACCTATATTCATAGACCAAAGGCTCAACGAACATTTAGCTATTTAGAAAAAAGGAATAGAGTAGATGTTGCTTTGAGAGGAACTTTTTTAGAAGGGAAATTAACTACAGGTATTCGTTTTGTTAATATTTTTAGAGGCAATGCCTATAAAAGCATCACAAAGACAAATACACTTATCCAAAAAACTATTTGGAAATCGCAATCGCAGAGGTTCAATTTTTTACTTAATTTAAGTTACCAGTTATTTAAAAACAAGAACAAAACCAGAAATAAAAAACAACGTTCTTACAATGAGGTTCCAATAGATTAAACTATTTTTAATGAATCATAATCAAGTAAAAAGAAAGGTGTTGTTAAAAAGCTTAAAGAGAAAAGAACCATTTATTCATTTGTTATTTTGGGTGAGTTATGTCTTGTTTCCTTATTTAAAATCAATTGGAAGGGATACAGTGTATCATTTTCAGAGCGAACTGATAGATTTGCTTTTTGGAATGATTGTATTTTACATTTCATATGCTGTCTTTTTAACTTCTAAAAACAAATTTGGTAAAGTTGTATTCTTATTATTACTTTTTTGTGTAATTGGCTTTTTCAACTTGGAAATGCATAATTGGTTATTTCGAGGCACACATACTGAGGCTTTTTGGTATTATTCAATAAATTATATCTCTACGTATAGCATTCTATCCTTATTTGGATATGTGTTATTTTTGATGAAAAAAGGGTATAAAAGTCAACAGCTTTTTGATGAAATGAATGCAAAAAAAAAGGAATCCGAATTAGCCAATTTAAAATCTCAAATCAACCCGCATTTCTTATTCAACACCTTGAATTCTATTTATTTAAGCGCTTTAAAGAAAGAAGATAACACAGCAGATTTGATTCTTAAATTATCAAATAATTTCAGATATGTTTTACAAGATGGTCAAGATAAACAGGTGACTATCAAAAAAGAAATTACCCATATAAGAGATTATTTAAGCTTGCAAAAAGAACGCTTAAAAGAGAAAGTTGTTATCGATTTTAATATCACTGTAGATAATTATGAAGAAGTGATTTCACCATTATTATTGATTTCATTTATAGAGAATGCCATTAAATACACGAGCATGTTAAGAGGAAAAAAGCATCATATAAAAATTGATATTCAATTAGAGCAAAAATCCTTTTATTTCTCTTGTCAAAATCCCTGTTTAGAAGAGAATTCACATATGGATCTTGATTCAAAATCGAACGGAATAGGGATAGAAAACACGACAAAAAGATTGGAATACTTATATCCAAATAAACATTCGTTACGAATTCATAAAAAGAATAATTTATTTAATGTTGATTTAAAAATAGCGCTATGATTGACTGTTTAATTATTGAAGATGAACAACCAGCACAAGAAATTTTAAAAAGTTATATTGATAAAACACCTTTTTTAAATTGTATTGGTATCTATGAGAGTGGATTGGATATTCCCTTAGAAAAAATTCAGAAAACAAAATTGCTTTTTCTTGATATACAGTTGCCTGAGTTAGACGGAATAAGTTATTTGAAAACCATTTCTAACCCAATTCAAGTCATTATAACTTCTGCATATGACACCTATACTTTAGAAGCATTTGAAGAAGCAGTTGTTGATTATTTATTAAAGCCGTACTCTTTTGAGCGTTTTTTTAAAGCTGTAACCAGAGTGTACAATACCACTTCAGTCAATCAGAAAAAGCTAGAAAGAAACTTCTTTTTATACGCTGATAAGACTTTATACAATGTTCAAGTAGATGATATTTTGTATATAAAGGCAGAAGTAGATTATGTGAAAGTTGTAACAAAAGATAAAGGTGTTTTGGTATTAGATAGTTTAAGTAATTGGAAGACTAAATTACAGCCTTTCAACTTTTTTCAAGTCCATAGATCCTATATTATTCATATAGATAGAATTACAAAAGTACAAGGAAATCAGGTGTTTATATTAGATGAAATTATTCCGATAGGGAAATCTTTTAAAGAAGAATTTATAGATAAAATAAAAAACACCCTTTAATAAGGAACGGAATAAAAAGACTTATTAACTATGTGTTTTTTGTGATACTTCTATTTATAATCAAATTACAAAATAGCAAGAATCAGATTGTGTGATTAAAAAAATAGTTTGATTTTTGTTTTATGGAAGATCAATACCACTTTGATGTAATTGCTAAAGCAATCTGTTTTATTAAAAAGGAACATTTTAAACAGCCATCATTAGATGAAATTGCTGGGCATGTACATTTGAGCAAGTTTCATTTTCAAAGACTCTTTAAGAAATGGGTTGGAATTAGCCCGAAAGAATATCTGCAATTTATCACTTTAGAAAAAGCAAAAGAATCTTTACGAAAAGGGCAAACTACATTAGAAACGTCCTATGATCTTGGTTTATCTGGCAATAGTAGATTGCATGATTTATTTGTGAAAATTGCCGCATGTACTCCAGGGGAATTTAAAAAAAGAGGTGAGAATTTAAACATTAATTTTAAAGTGATTGAAACACCATTTGGTTTGGCAACCATAGCAGAAACAGAAAGAGGGATCTGTAGTTTTTCTTTTGATAGCTTAAATATAAATCGACTTAAAACTGAATATACCCAAGCAAATTTCACAAATGGATTGTTAAAAAACGGACAATTATTACAAACCTATTTTAAGACTTGGAAAGCTCCAATAGCTCCAATTAATCTTGATTTAATAGGAACACCGTTTCAAATTCAGGTTTGGAATGCGTTGTTGCAAATTCCTTCATCAAATTTAGTAGCCTATCAAAACATAGCAGAGATGATAGAAAACCCTAAAGCAGTAAGAGCAGTTGGTACAGCGATTGGTAAAAACCCAATTGCCTATTTAATTCCTTGTCATAGGGTTATAAAAAGTGATGGAGAAATGGGAAATTATAGATGGACAGCTGAACGTAAAATTGCTATAAACAGTTATGAAGCAATTAAATTGAACTAACAGCAAGAATCAGATTGCTGGTTTTTATTAAGTTCATGAGATTTGTATCAACATAAAAGTAACTTAATTATGAATACAAATTTTAAAATCTCTGCAATAGAGAATACCTACAATCAATTATTTAATCTAAGTACTGAAGAACTAGCTGCAAAGAACATCAAAAAAATGACTGTTGATGAACAACCTGGCTATCCTTGCAGAGTTACTCTTGAAGATGCCGAAATAGGCGAGGAGATACTATTATTACCATTTGAATTCCACAAAATGACATCACCTTACAAAGCATCTGGTCCGGTTTTTATAAGAAAAAACGCTATAAAAGTAAACTTAGAAGTAAATGAAATTCCTGAAATGTTATTTAAAAGACAACAAACGTTAAGAGCTTATGATAAAAACGGAATGATGATAGATGCAATATCTCCTAATGCGAAGGAGCTAAAGAATGGAATAGAAGCCCTTTTCAGTAACATCAAAGCAAGTTATATTCAAATACACAATACGAACCCAGGCTGTTATAATTGTCAGGTAAATAGAATTTAGTGAGCACATGTTTTATATTTTTAATTACCTTAAGTTATTAATTATTTAATCTTTAAGGTGTTACAGTTATTGTGTAATAGTGTTTTAAATTAATTTTCGTAACTTAAGTACATGAAATGGCCTAAGAAATACAAAGATTATTATGATTATTATAAAAACCGTGAACCTTTTCCGGCTTCTACGGGGATCTTTTTTATAGCAATTTGTTTGGTTGCCTATCTAATATATACCTGGTTGTTTTAAACTGAACTGACAGGTGTAGTTTTTTTATCTGATGGCATTAAGAAAAGAATAATATACAAAAAAAGCACAACCAAATTGGTTGTGCTTTTAATATTTATAGTGATTTAGACTTATTTAGTCCACTCAGCTAACGAATTTTCGTTCATTTTAATATAATCAGCATTTCCTCTTTTCTTAGAGGCAGCTAAAGATTTTTTTGCCAATCTAATCGCTCCTTTTTTATCACCTGAAGCATAATAGATTAAAGATTGTTGTCTTAATTGCCAGAAACCTGGAGCTTCTAAATTATTTAACGCTTTGTCAATCCATAGTTTCGCTTTTGCGATGTCTTTTCCTTGACTGAAATAATACGTAGCTGCAGTATAATAATCTCCAGAATTTGGGCCATTTAAACCTTTCTCAATTGAAGCCATTACAGCTTTGTCTGTATCAACTGTAAAAGGAACACCAACATAAGTGTTTTCCCAAAGAAGACCTAATACAGCAGAACTATTAGTTACATCATCAATAGTGATTGTAAAAGACTGAATGCTCATTGGCAATTGTTGCGTTTTTACCTTCAATCTAGCAACAACTTTAGATTCGTCTAATGTTGCTGGAGCACCACCTGCATTATATTCAGTATAAAATATCACTTCCCATTCATTCGCATTTGGAATGCTAAAGAAAGTATATGTTCCTGCTTTTAAGTTAGATCCACCAATAGTTACAGCACTATCAAATGTGATTTTGTTTCTCATGTTAGCTCCAGTTCTCCAAAGTTTCCCATAAGGAACCAATTCTCCAAAAATAGCACGTCCGCGCATTGCTGGTCTTGAATATTCTAATTTAACAGTTGTCAATCCAACAACTTGTTCAAGCTTAGCAGCTGGACTTGGAGCTGGGGTTTGTATTTGTGCATTTACAGAATAACTTAATGTAAAAGCAATGGCAATTAATAGTAGTTTTTTCATGATTGATTGTTTTATATTCGTTTATTTTTAAGTTCGGTAAAATTAAAGCTTTCAAGTTCTATGGATGTTAAAAAAGCCTTAAAGAAAACGCATTATTTTCTTAAAATTCTTAAAACACAAACAAAAGAAATCTATTGTAATCTTGCTAATACTGCTGTTTTGTATTGTGATCCTATAGGAACTTGATGTGTACCAATACTAATAAATTCTGTATGAAAAGAAGTTATTGCATTGATATTCACAATATACGACTTTTGTACTTGAATAAAATTATCTGGTAGCGTTGCCAAAGCTTCACCTATACTTTGTCTGGCCATAATCTTAACATTTGCAACATAATAATACAGGTAGTTGCCATCTTTTTGCAAATGCGTAATGGATGCTACTTGTAATTGATGTGTTTCCAAACCACTTTTTACAAAAATGCTTGTTGGGCTGTTACTTGTAACAATAGCAATTGGAGTAGGAGTACGTTCTAAGAGTTTGGTAATAGATTTAGAAAAACGTTCTAGGCTAATCGGTTTCAGCAAATAATCTACTGTATGTACATCATAGCTATCAACCGCATGTTCTGAATACGCTGTTGTAAATACAATGGACGTTTCTTTAGGTAACATTTTAGACAAAGAGAGTCCGTTTAAATGAGGCATATTAATGTCTAAAAACACAACATCTACGGTATTTGTATTTAAGAATTCCAATGCTTTAAGTCCATTTCTAAAAGTCCCCACCAATTCGAAACTTGAAAAGTGTTTCAAATAAGAAGTAAGCAAATCCAATGCTTTGGGCTCGTCATCTACTAAGATTACTTTCATGTGTGCAGGGTTAATGTTACTGTATAACGTACTTCTGTGACTTCAATGTCTAATTGATGCATAGAAGGATAAGCGAGTTGCAAACGATCTTTAGTGGCTTGTAATCCATAACCTCCATGTTGATTATCTAAACTAGGATGCACAGAATTTTCTATTGTAAACAATAAACGATTCGATTTTGAAACATCTACTACAATATGGATAAACGAA
Source organism: uncultured Flavobacteriaceae bacterium (assembly GCA_913062575.1). Lineage (GTDB taxonomy): Bacteria > Bacteroidota > Bacteroidia > Flavobacteriales > Flavobacteriaceae > Polaribacter. Next base: position 34,125 of record CAJXVT010000022.1, read on the forward strand.
TCAACTTCTGGTTGTACACCATGTTTAAAGGCATTTTCTACAAAACACAGCAAAATACTCATTTCTATTAACTGTTGATTGTTTTGACCGATGATCTCAATCTTAAAATCGATTTCATCTTCTTCAAAGCGTAATAAGTGCAAGGAAGCAAAATCTTGAATAAACTGAATTTCGTTCTCAATTGATACTTTGGCTTGTTGATTTTCATAGACTACATACCGCAACAAACTAGACAATGTATCTATACTTTTTGCTAGTTTTGGATTGTGATTTTGATCTACCATTGCTAATAAATTGTTCATGGTGTTGAACAAAAAATGAGGGTGTAATTGAGCTCGAAGCAAATTCAATTCTGCTTGTTTATTTACTATTTCTAACTGCTTCTTGTCTTTTTCAGTTTGTATCCATGCATACATAAAACCATAAGCAATAGCGATAATGATATAAAAAATAAAGACACCATACCACAAGGATGGAAACCATAGAATATGAATGTGTTCTGGGAATATAAAATAGACTACCGCCATATAAAGACCATAAAACATTCCTGTTAATAACAGCGATTGCCATGCCAATGTCACGAGCTTTTTTTGTTTTGCATGTTTTTTAGTGAGGAAAATTTGTAGATAAAAATACATGGCAAAAAAAGGCTGCCCAATACTGAAAAATCGAATCAATTCATCACTTCTAGTGATGGAACTACTGACAATGCCTTCATCAATATTTACTATATGTCCAGTAATCGAAAAAGAGGCAATAATAAGCCAAGAAGTAAAGACCCAAAATAGAAGATGTAGGCAATAAAAGACCCATTTGTTTTTCATTAAGCGAAGATAGGTTATAAAAAAGGGTAGAAAAAAAGATTGGTATAAAACCCTGTTTTTATGTGATGAAATAGATTTGTAACCAAATTATTGAGTTCACAACTTTTTTGACTGCTTTGATAACTTCTTTTCAACTAATAGAAAAGACGGTTCTTTCTTTGTATTCGAATTTATACAGAAGAAATTATGAAAACTACTATTGCAAAAGCAGTCTTGTGCATCTTATTTATGAATATACTTGGTGCCTGCTCACAAAACACACAAGACCCAACGATTGCTAAAATTAAAGAGTACTTAAAACAAAGTGAACAAAAAGGCTTGTCTGGTGCTTTATTGATTGCAAAAGATGGAAAGATATTACTAAGTGAAGGTTTTGGCTATTCAGATAAATCGAAGAAAATAAAAAACACACCAACTACTGTTTTTGATGTTGGATCAGTATCAAAACAATTTACGGCAGCTGCTATTTTAAAATTAGAAGAACAAGGCAAACTAAAAGTAGAAAATCTGATAAGCACTTATTTTAATAACGTACCCAAAGACAAACAAGATATTAGCATTCATCAATTGTTAATACATACCGCCGGGTTTGTGCATGATGTTGGTGAATCTGACTTTGATCAAATTCCTACTAAAGAATATTTTAAACGTGCATTGAACTCAACCTTACTCTTTACACCAGGAAAGAAATTTGAATACACCAATGTTGGTTATAGTATTTTGGCACGAATTATTGAGTTGGTTTCTGGTCAAACCTATGAAAGCTATTTACAAGAACACCTATTCAAACCATCTGGAATGAATTATACAGGATATTTAATTCCAAATTGGAGCGACATGAACATTGCCAATGGGTATACTTATAATGTAATTGACAAAGGAACCTCAATTGACATTCACAAAAAAAGCGGTGAGGTTTCTTGGTGTTTAAAAGGAAATGGAGGTATTCAATCTACCCAAGAAGACATGTACAAATGGTATCAAGCTTTGAGTTCAAATACAATACTGTCAAAAAAATCTGTGGCTAAATTAACCACTCCCTATATTTTAGAATACGAAGGAGAAACGAGTTATTATGCTTACGGATGGGCTATTTATAAAACTTCTAGAAAAACAAAAATGATAGCACATGATGGTAGTGACGGAACTTTTTATTATGATTTTAAATGGTATCCAAAAGAAAAACTTACGATTTTATATGCAACTAATGCATTGACCCGAAACATTCAAGATGTTGCTTGGGAAGTAGACAAAATGTTATTTGATACAGATTATACACCTAAAAAAGTTGAGGTATACATGATAACGAAATTGTTGCAATACACTGAAAACTATACTGGAAGCTTGGAGGAATTAGGAGAAATAATAAAAGAAAAATTCAAAAAAGGATTGTATCATCCTTATTATTTAAATAGAATGTGTGGCATGCATATGAGAAAGAATCAATTAGAAAAAGCACTGGTTTTTGGACATTTAAATGTAGAACTATTTCCGAAAAACGCAAACAATTGGGATACTTTAGGAGAAGTTTATTATAAAAAAGGAGATAGAAGCAAAGCATTGGAGTATTATCAAAAAGCACTGCGTTTAGATCCTGATATGGAGACATCTAAGCAAATGATTCAAAAAATTAATCAATTATAAATAGCACAATTTAATACGTATGAAATCAATTATAATAAAAGCAGTTTTTTTATTCCTATTAGGTAGTATCACTGCACAAACATATACAACAAAAGCAATTGGTCGAATTGATAATTATTTATCAAAAAGTGAGAAAAATGGATTAACTGGAGCTGTTTTAATAGCAAAAGGTGGTGATATTTTACTGAACAAAGGTTTTGGATTTGCTGATAAAAAGAATCAGATTAAAAACACACCCAAAACGGTATTTGATATAGGTTCGGTTTCGAAGCAGTTTACAGCAGCAGCAATTTTAATGCTAGAAGAACAAGGGAAGTTAAAAGTTGAGGATGCAATAAGCACCTATTTTAAGAATCTACCTGATGATAAAAAGAATATTACCATTCATCAATTGTTAATTCATTCATCTGGTTTGGCGCGTGGCATTGGTAGAAAAGATTTTGATCAAATTGATAGAGATGATTATTTTAAGCAGCTCTTTAAAACTACATTATTGCAAAAACCAGGTTTAAAACATAGATACTCGAATGCAGGATATAGCATTCTATCAAGAATTATTGAGTTGGTTTCAGGTCAAACTTACGAAACATATCTACGCAAAGAGATTTTCTTGCCAGCTGGAATGAAATACACGGGCTATTTATTGCCAAAATGGAGTGATTTAACAAGTGCGATAGGATACAGTTATAATGTTCTGAATATTGGCTCTATGATAGAACGTTATCAAAGAGATGGAGCAGTTTCTTGGGTGATTATGGGAAATGGAGGATTAAATTCAACTCAAGAAGATATGTTTAAATGGTATGTAGCATTAAAAAATGGAACAGTTTTATCTAAAGCTGCCATTAAAAAAATGACTACTCCATATATTATTGAAAGAGAAGAAGACAAAAGTTATTATGCCTATGGTTGGGTTATTTTTAAAACTCCTAGAGGTACAGATATGGTTGCTCATGATGGAAGTAATGCCACATTTTTCTATGACTTTAGATGGATGCCAAAAGAAGATGTACTTGTGTTGTATGCAACAAGTTCTATGACAAGAGAAGTGGGACCATTGGCTTGGAGAATTGATAAAATGTTGTTTGATGACACCTATATACCTAAAGAAGTAAAAACTGATTTTGTAACTACCATGTTGCACTTTTCGGAAAGCTATAAAGGTTCTTTAAAAGGATTGACAAAAGAACTTAAAAAAGAATTTGGTAGTCAGTTAAATACATCATTTTATTTAAATCGCTTAAGCGGAACTTATTCAAGAAATGGAATGCTATTAAAAGCAATAGCAGTTGCAGAATTAAACGTTAAAATATTTCCAAAAGATAGTAATATTTGGGATAGTTTAGGACAGGTTTATTTTGATAATAAACAAATTAAAAAATCGCTTAAAGCTTTTAAAAGAGCATATAAATTAGATTCTAAAAATGTATTTGCGAAGGATATGATTGAAAAAATCAAAAAAAAGTAATTAGCAACATTATTTCAAACCATTCAATGTTCTATTTAGGCTACGAAGCGTAATTCCCAAATAATTGGCAATGTCATTTTTAGAGAATATGGTATCGTAGTCTGGATAGGATTTTTTAAGTTTTAGGATATTCTCTTCTATAGAGTAGGACTGTTGAAAAGAATGCCTTGGTGCTTTATAGCCAATTTTTACTGCCATCGCTTTTATCACCAATCTGTTAAAAATTGAATCATTCTCTAACAACTCATTATAATGTTGATGGGTGATTTTATACACTTCTACATTAGAAATGGCTTCAATTGAACAGAAACTTAAATTTCCACTAAACACTTCCAATTCGCCAAATTCCATTCCTTTTCCTAAAAATTCTTGAATAAAATCCTTTCCATTTTCATCAGATAAATAACATTTTGTAATCCCATTTTTGATGATGTACAATGATTGATATCGCTTGTCCTGTTCTAAAATTATTGCTTTAGGGTTATAGCTCTCTAGTTCGAAATAGTCAGGTTGCTTTTGATTTAAAATTTCAATGTATTTTAAAAAATCAATGTCGGTTCTAATCATTATTTATGAATTGGGACAATTGTCCTTTTTTAAGAAATGGTATACGTTGTTCTTTGCAGTGTAAAATTATACAATAAATTAGAATAGCACCAAATATGAGCACTTTATTACAACAAATAGCATTTATCAAAGAAATTGATAAACTAAAATATATACAACGAAAAACACGGTTATTTAATAGTGATAGACATGAGAATGATGCGGAACATAGTTGGCATTTGGCAATGATGACATTGGTGTTAGCAGAACATAGCAATGTGGGAATTGATGTATTAAAAGTCTTAAAAATGGTGTTGATTCATGATATTGTAGAAATAGATTCAGGAGATATTTTTATTTTTGATACTACTAAAAATCATGATAATACAGAAGAAGAGCTTAAAGCTGCTAAAAGAATCTTCGGAATGTTGCCAGAAGTACAAGCAACAGAATTGATTGCGCTATGGATCGAATTTGAAGAAGGTAAAACAAACGAAGCAAAATTTGCAAAAGCCATGGATCGTTTTGAACCTATTTTGCAAAATGCTTCTAATAAAGGCGGAACTTGGAGAGAATACCAAGTGCCAAAAGAAAAAGTGTTAGATAAAACAAAACCGGTTGCTTCTGGTTCTAAAGCTATTTGGGAGTATTCTCTAAATGAAATTAATACGCTTTTTAAAACGCTTTAATTGTATGGAAACCAATCAAAAAATATATACAAGACAATTTATCTTTATTTGTTTGAGTTCCTTGTTTTTTTCTGCGAGTTATAACATGTTAATTCCTGAGTTACCAAGTTATTTAAGCAATTTAGGTGGCGCAGAATACAAAGGGTTGATCATCGCATTGTTTACATTAACAGCTGGTTTGTCAAGACCTTTTAGCGGGAAGTTAACAGATACCATTGGACGGAAACCAGTGTTGATAATTGGAGCTATTGTCTGTGTTATTTCTGGATTGTTTTATCCGATATTGACAAGTGTTTCAGGATTTTTGTTTTTGCGATTGCTACATGGATTTTCTACAGGATTTAGTCCAACAGCTATTGCAGCTTATGTTTCTGACATCATTCCAAAAAACAAATTGGGAGAAGCAATGGGTATTCAAGGCTTATGTTTTAGTACAGGTTTAGCTTTAGGACCTGCTCTGGGGAGTTATATAAAATTATATACAAACTACAATGTATTATTTTATAGTTCTTCTATAATGGCTTTGCTGTCTATTGTTTTAGTGATTCGGGTAAAAGAAACATTGCCAAATAAACAACAATTTAAATTTCAATCCCTTAAAATATCAAGATCAGATATTTTAGCAAAAGAGGCCTTGCCTGCAGCATTCATTACTTTTATTACTTATTTGGGGTTTGGAGTAGTACTTACGTTGATTCCAGATTGGAGCGATCATTTAGGGATTATCAATAAAGGAACCTTCTTTATAGCATTTACAATTGCCTCTGTTTTTGTAAGAATCCTAGCAGGAAAAATATCCGATAGATATGGAAGAGAAATTGTAATCAAAATAGGATTGATCATATTGATTATAGCCTTGTTTCTATTAGGATTTTTAAATACTAAAAACGGAATGTTGCTTGGTGCTATTATTTATGGTTTGGCAATGGGAATTTTATCACCAACAATCAATGCTTGGACCATAGATTTGAGTAATCCACTAACAAAAGGAAAATCTATAGCAACCATGTATATTGCTTTAGAAGCGGGAATAGGATTAGGAGCATTGTTTTCTGGATGGTATTATCAAAATATTCTAGAGCATATTCCAATGACATTTTATGCTTGTGCACTTTTTGCAGTCTTTGGTTTAATTTATTTGTTCTATTCAAAAAAGAAATATTGATATTCAATTTTTGAGTTTTGATATAAAACGTTTATCCTCATTTTGTGGCGTTCCTGTACTTTTTCTTTTGGCTTTGAAAAGTATTTCGTTGTTTTGCTGTGGATATGAATACACAAGTAAACACACAGAATAATAAGGGCAGCCTTTCTTTGTACTGGAAATGTCAATTGACAGGATGGGGTTTGGTTTCTATTTATTGGGCTTACACAGTATATACAAGAGATAGTTATGGGTTTTTCTATACATTTTTGAATTATGTGTTGGATGCTTCCATCGGAATTTTTCTAACTCATATGTACCGTAGGTTTGCAATCAAAGCAAACTGGAGTAGTTTGCCAATAAGAAAACTATTGATAAGAATAGTTCCGGTAGTGTTACTACTTGGTTTTTTGTATATGGAAATGAACAACTTGAAATGGCACGGGTTTATGTTGTTTTTTTTCGATAGGGAATATGTTTTATTGACATCTCTATTATATTGGGATCCTATTTTAATTACAGGGTTACGATTGATGTCTATTTGGGTATTGGCTTATCATTTGTATCATTATTATCAAAGTGAAGTAAAAACAGCAAAAGAAAATGCACAACTTTCATTAATAGCTAAGCAAGCACAGTTAGATAACTTATCGGCTCAATTAAACCCACATTTTTTATTCAATTCATTGAATTCTATAAAGTCTTTAGTCATAGAAAATCCAGATACAGCAAGAAGAGCCATTGATTTACTGTCAGATTTATTACGTTCATCACTCTACGAAAAAGACAAAGATTTAATTACTATAAAAGACGAGTTGTCTTTAGTGCAAGATTATATAGAATTAGAAAAAATGCGTTTTGAAGAACGCTTACAGCTAGAAATATCGCTTGATAAAACATTGAGTACTTTTAAAATTCCGACCTTGAGTATTCAATTATTAGTAGAGAATGCGATCAAACACGGAATAGATTCAAAAATTGAAGGTGGAATTGTTCATCTTACTATAGAAAGGAATAATAACAATACAATAGTGATTACAGTTCAAAATCCTGGAACTTTAAATAATAATAAAAAATCACCTGGTTTAGGGTTGAAAAACTTAAAAGAACGATTGGCAATTCAGTATAAAGGAAAAGCAACTTTTTGCTTAACAGAGATAGATGAAATAGCAGTGTCAGCAGTAATAACACTTCCAATTAACAACGATGAAAACATTTAAAACAGTAATTATTGATGATGAACGTTTGGCTAGAGAAGAGGTAAAACGAGCATTGAAGAGTTATCCAGAATTTGAAATAATTGGAGAAGCGAGCCATGTTGATGAAGCGAAAGCCATTGTTGAAAACGTGAAACCAGATATTATCTTCTTAGACATTCATATGCCAGGGAAAAGTGGCTTTGACTTGTTAGAAGAATTGACAACTGTACCAGAAGTAGTGTTTACAACTGCTTATGATCAATATGCTGTAAAAGCTTTTGAATTGAATGCTTTAGATTACTTAGTAAAACCATTACGAGACGAACGTTTTTCAAAAACAATTGAGAAAGTAAAAGCTGAGTTAGCTAAAAAAGAAGAAATCAAAGAAGATGTATTACCAATGCATCGAAAAATATTCATCAAAGATGGAGAAAAATGTCACTTTATTCCCTTGTCTGAAATACACTTTATAGAGTCACTAGAAAATTATGCGCGTTTGTATTTTGGAGATCAAAAAGCAATGATAAAACGATCGTTAAATCTTCTGGAAGAAAAGTTAGATTCAACCGTGTTTTTTAGAGTCAATAGAAGTCAAATAATCAATACACAGTACATAAAAGAAATTCACCCACATTTTAATAATAAGCTACAAATTACACTAACTACTGGTGAAACTCTAGAAGTTTCAAGTCGACAATCAGTAAAGTTTAAAAATTGGAATAGCTTGTAAA
>CAJXVT010000023.1 GCA_913062575.1 uncultured Flavobacteriaceae bacterium
ACTGATGAGCAGTATCCACAAATGATTATGATTGAGTTTGTTCAAGATAAATGTGATTTATTAAACAGTTATGCTGTTGGACAAGATGTAAAAGTTTCTATCAATTTACGTGGTAGAGAATGGATCAACCCAGAAGGAGTTGCAAAATATTTCAATGCAATTCAAGGATGGAGAATTGAAGCTATGCAAGCAGCAGCGCCTCAAGATTTACCACCAGTAGATCAGTTTCAGCCAGCTGATACCACTACAAGTGCAGAACCAGACGATTTACCGTTCTAGAGTTTAGCATTTAAAACATAAAAAAAGCAGCCAATTGGCTGCTTTTTTATTGGACTTTATTTATCTCCTAATTGTTTAAATTTAAATCGGTCGTTTTCTGCAGGTACATGCTCTTGCTTCATGATTTTTTCCATGCTTTTTACAATTTCCGGAAACTGTTTAGAAACATCATTCAATTCTTTAATGTCTTCATCTAAATTATACAGTTCAATTTCTAAGTTTCCTTTAAAAATATTCTTTCGTACAGCTTTCCATTTACCCATCCTCACGGCTTGCTGTCCTTGGTAGCTTGGAAACTCCCAATACAAGAAATCATGATTTTTTTGTTCATTTCCTAAAAGGGTATTCTTAAAACTAATTCCATCTACATCTTTTGGAGAATCAATTCCAGCTATATCACTAAAGGTTGGCATCATGTCATAAAAAGCAGAAATATGGTTTGATGTTGTCCCTGCTTTAATTTTAGCTGGCCAACTTGCAATTAAAGGAACACGAATTCCGCCTTCATATACAAAACCTTTTGTTCTACCATAATTATTGTCAAACGGTTTGGCGCTATCAAAATAATTGGCATCAACACCACCAGTATAAGTTGGTCCATTATCACTAGTAAAAACAATGATCGTATTCTCGTAAATCCCTTGTTCTTTTAATTCTGTAATCAGTTCTCCTAATTGCATATCTAAATAAGTAATCATTGCTGCATAGGTTGCATTTGGATACTGTGTTGGAAAATAACTTCTGCCAGTATATGGTTTTTCATCTCCAAAATCTTTTCTGTATTTGTCAACATACTTTGTTGGAACTTGCAATGGGACATGAGGTAGCGGAGAAGCATAATACATAAAGAAAGGTTGGTCTTTATTGTCCTTGATAAATTGAATTGCTTTATCATGAATCATTTTTGGAGCATAATCTTTTTGCTGTGTAAAACGAGCATAACTTTTTGGGTCATTGATATCTGCATCTTTGTCTAAATTAGAACCAGGGTTTACCAATTCATTCTTTAAATACACCTTTGTGTCATTATCCCACAAATGTGATGGATATAAATTATGCGCTTGTCGCTGACAGTTGTATCCGTAAAACTCATCAAATCCTTGCTTGTTTGGAACACCTTCTGTGTTTGGAGCACCCAATCCCCATTTTCCATAAACGGCTGTTTTATAACCTGCTATTTGTAATTGTTTTCCAATAGTAAACGTGTTAGTTGGAATTGGTCTTTGACCTTCTAAACCAGGATCAGAAAATGCTTTTGTATAATCCCAAACATCACCACGTTCTGCCCATTCATCATTTCCTCTAATATAAGAATGTCCCATATGTTTTCCAGTTAAAAAAGAATACCGAGCAGGAGCACAAACTGGAGCTCCAGAATAATGTTGCGTAAATAACATGCCGCCCTTTGCCAGGGCATCAATATTTGGAGTTTTAATTTTTTGTTGCCCCAAAACGCCAATTTCTCCATAACCTAAATCATCTGCTAAAAAGTAAATAATGTTGGGTTTTTGTTGCGCTTTTTCTTTTGAAGAACAATTAAATAAAAGAATAGAAATTAATGATAGTAAAAGTAATTTTTTCATAATGATGATAAGTTGATGCTACTAAAGTAGGTAAATCTTTGCTATTTTAGCAGTTCTTAAAACGCAATAATTTTTATGATCTGGCTAACAGATGAAATTGAATTTCCAAAACCCGAATCTGCATCTGAAGAAGGCGTAATTGCTTTGGGTGGAGACCTGTCTGAAAAAAGATTGCTATTGGCATATCAAAACGGAATTTTCCCTTGGTATTCTGATGATGATCCAATTATTTGGTATTGTCCTCCAGAAAGAATGGTATTGTTTCCAGAAGAACTGAAAGTTTCTAAATCGATGAAGCAACTCATCAAAAAAGGAAATTATTCAATTACAGAAAACACTGCTTTTAGTGAAGTGATTTTTAACTGTAAGCACATACTTAGAACTGATGATTTTGGAACTTGGATTACTGATGAAATGGAGGAGGCATATATCAACTTACATGCAAAAGGAATTGCAAAATCTATTGAAGTTTGGTTTTATGATGCAGAAACTAGAAAGCAAGTGCTAGTTGGCGGTTTGTATGGAATTGATTTAGGGAATGGTGTTTTTTGCGGAGAAAGTATGTTTAGCTTAATAAGTAATGCCTCTAAATTGGCATTTATTCATCTCGTACAAAATCACAATTATAAGCTGATAGATTGTCAGGTATATAATAATCATTTGGCAAGTTTGGGAGCTAGAGAAATTTATAGGGAAGAGTTTTTGAAGATATTAGGCTAAATTTTAGTGAATGTTTTATGTTTTCTACTTAAAGAAATCAATCCAAAAATTGGACCTAAGGCAAGAACTAAGTAAATACTATTTGAATCTGAGATTTCTCTAAGGCTATTAATTAATTGAATACTTATAATAGTTATAGAAAATCCAATACAATTTACAATTGTTAAGGCTGTTCCTTTTATTTCTGGGTTTACATTTTGGGCTACTAAAGTAGAGAAAAGAGGAGAATCAGCAATTACAACAATCCCCCAAAAAAGCAGAAAACTAATAAATAAATTTTCATTATCCACCATAAAAATTATGGGTAAAAAAAGACAGCATATGCCAGATAAAAACAATGTGATAAAGGCAATTTTTTTTGTTCCATGTTTTTGAGAAAGATACCCGCCAAGAATGCAGCCAAGCCCACCAATTCCAATAATAAAAAATGATAAAACAGGAATGTTAAATGTTGTGTTTGGGTGTATATAATTATATGTTTTTAATAGAATTGGAACAAATGCCCAAAAAGTATATAATTCCCACATATGTCCAAAATACCCAAAAGCGGCAGACTTAAAACTAGGACTCTTAAATACGCTGGAAAAAGCAGACAGATTTATATTTTTTGAAGGTTTTCTATAAGGACCATTAGGAACAAAAAATAGCATTAACATTCCGCCAAGTACAGCAATAGATGATGTTGTATAGAGTATGTGTTTCCACGAAATCATATTGGTTATTCCATTCATTAAATGCGGAAAAGCGGTTCCTAAAACCAATGCTCCAACCAAAAAACTAAGAGACTTTTCAAGTCCTTTGTCATAATAATCTGCGGCTATTTTCATTCCAACTGGGTAAATTCCTGCAAGAAAAAAACCAGTTAAAAAGCGAAGTACAATCAAACTTTCTAAATTATTTCCTTTCCATATAATTCCAAGATTAAACAGTGCACCAAGTAAGGCACTAAAAAAGAATACTTTTGATGGAGGAAAGCGATCGGCAATTGTTAAGATAGCAAAAAGTAGTGTGCCAATAATAAACCCAAATTGAACAGAAGAAGTTAAATGTGCTAAAGCACTATCATTGAGCTGAAAATTGGTAATAAGCTCATTCATGATCCCATTACCGGCAAACCAAAGTGATGTGCAACAGAACTGAGAAATTACAATTATTGGTAATATTGGTGTATGTTTTCTCAAAGGCAAGTTGTTAGTTCTTCTAAGTTTTGTAATTCCTTTTTCTTTGCTGGTTTTGATGACAATTGGTTGTTTATTACCACTCAATGTTTTTATCAATAAACTGAATTAAACTTTTTGCCATTACTTTATTTTCTTGAACCAAAGGATGTCCTGATGTTTCTAAATAAGGCATAAAATGAGCGAAAACATCATTGTCATTTAAGTTTTCGACTGCTTTTTCTATATAATTCATCCATTTCGATCCTTTTTTAGCAGCATCCATTGCACCAAGCGTACAAATAATTTTTGCTTTTGGATAGTGCTTTCTTAAGCTCGATATAAAGTTTTGATATGCATTTATTAAATATGAATCGTCCGGAGCTTTATCTCCAAAGTATGTTTTGAATTCTTTCCTTTCAGGGTAATTCACCAGCCAAGAATCATTTTGAAATAGATTTACAACAACAATATCTGGTTGATACAACGAGAAATCCCATTTTCGGGTTGGATCATCAGAAATTAATCGATCATACATTTCTGGCATTATCAAAGGAAACCAGCTGATGGTTACTCCAATTCCGCTTTTAGAAATTGCTCTATAGTTGGCGTCAAAATGTCTAGCAGTTAAAGCTGCATATGTTTTATAATTATTTGTGTTTGTGCCTCTTGGATTGTCTTTCCCAGAAGTGTCTTCTATGGCATAACCTGCAGTAATTGAGTTTCCGTAAAATTCTATTTTTCTTTTTTTAGCAGCTGACTTTGCTAGTAGCTTGGCCTTGTTTTTAATGTTAAAACCATAAAAAGACGTAATCCCTTTATTTGTTCTCTTAAAAATTTCAATAGAATGTTTTCCTTTTGATAAATTTGAAGCTAGTTTATATTCTTTTTGAATGCTATCTGGTTTAATAATACGAATGCTATCAGTGTCTAAAATGATATTTAGGTAGTTGCCTCTAGTGTCATTTTTTAGCGTTGCATAAATTGATTCTCCTTCAAAATTTATTTTTATCGATGAACCAGACCAAGACAAATCTGCTCTGTCAATTTGAGAATGATCAACTCTCCCCCAATAATCAATTGCTGGACTTGAAAAAGGAATAAGAACCTCTTTGTTATCAGAACAAGCAATAAATAGCATCGTTGCGATAAAAATAAGCGTGTACTTTTTGATGTGAGATTGTTTCTTTTGATTCATAACTAATTATTTTCGTAATATTTTTTCCATTTTACGACCCTTTGCTAATTCATCAATCAGCTTTTCCATTTGTCTACATTGTTTATATAATTCAAATTCATCCTCTATTTCTTCAATTCGATAACCACAAACAACTCCTTTAATCAAGTGTGCGTTTGGATTTATTTTGGCTTTTTGAAAAAAAGTTCTAAAGGTTGCTTTTTTATCAATAAGAGATTGTAAGGCCTCTTGATCAAATCCAGTGAACCATTTAATTACTTGATTGAGTTCTTCTTTTGTTCTTTCATTTTTCTCCAATCTATTCAGGTAGAGTGGATAAATGGATGCAAAGATCATATTGGCAATCTTTTCATTTTTTTCGGCTGTAACTTTCATTTTCATTTTATTTGATATGTGTAAACGTGTTTGTGTATGGCCTTTTCACATTGATTAAACACCTAATTTAGTAAATAAGTTATAGAAAATAAATGTAATCTTGGCTGATTTTATTCCAATGTCAAAATTGTAAGCTTTAACGCCGTATTTGCATCATCAACAGTTCTGTCTAGAGATGTAACCAATTCATCTGAAATTAAAGGGTTTGTTGCTTTTGTTTTTGCAATTAATTGTGCTAATTCCGTAATAGAAATTGTCATTAATTCCACTTGTTTTAAGTTAAGGGTTCCTTTGTCAGCTTGAGATGCTATTGAAGCTACATTCTTTAAAACGTCTTCAGCCTGTGTGTAAATTGCAGTACCAAACGATGCAGCATTTACGATTTTATTAATTTCATTTAGGTCTTTCAATACTGTTTTGATTACAGCAACTGTTGTTTCGAATTTAGAATTCCTGACCGATGATTTTATAAAATTAGATGGATCATTAATGTCTTTGAAATCTTTTTTTAACATTTTAAAAGTTTATTTAGTTAAAAGGGGTTAACGTATTTGTTTAAGTTTTTTTTACGTTGATTAAACATCTAATTTAGTAAATACAAACCGAATATAAAATCCGTGAGGATTTTTGTAAGTAGGCGAGAAGCAGGCAATTAATACTTTGACCTTCTTTTATTCTGCTGTGCAGATTTAATGAGTTTTCCTAAGTTTTTATCTTTTCGTTTTTTGTCTTGTTGTGTAGATTCAAAAAACTGTTTTTCTCGTTCCATACGTTGGTAATTGTCGTAGGCATCTTCATCTAATTCTTCATTGTCAATGGCTCCTAAAATAGCACAGCCATTTTCGTGAATGTGTGTACAATCAGAAAATCGGCACGAATTTGAAAGTTCGGTAATTTCTTCGAAGGTCATTTCTAATCCGTCAGCAGCATCAGTAATTCCTACTTCTCGCATTCCTGGATTGTCAATGATAATTCCGCCATTTTCTAAAACTATCAATTCTCTATGTGTAGTTACATGTTTTCCTCTGTCAATACTGTCACTAATTGCACCAGTTTTCATCAACCCTTTATCAGAAATTGAATTGATTAAAGTCGATTTTCCAACTCCAGAAGAACCTAATAAACAGTAGGTTTTTCCTTTTGCAATTTGAGCTTTTATAGCTTCAATTCCAGAGTTTGTTTCATTACTTATTGAGATAATTTCTGCATTTTTAATTCGTGTAGAAATTTCTTGAAGCATCGATTGTAACTCTGTTTTAGAAATCAAATCGATCTTTGTTAAAACAATAATTGGTGTTACTTTAGATGCATTGCAAATAGTTAAATAACGTTCTAATCTATTAATGTTAAAATCTCTATTTACAGATTGTACAATAAAGCCAACATCAATATTTGTGGCAATGAGTTGCTTTTCGCCATGTTTACCAATTGCTTGTCTTTCTATACTAGATGTTCTAGGAAATACATGATGAATTAATGCTTTGTTTGTGTCATATTCAGAAATGGAAACCCAATCGCCAACAGCAGGAAAATCACTTCGTTCTGTAGACGTAAAACGTAAATTCCCAATCAATTCAGCTTCAAAATCTCCAGCTTCATTTTTAACAATATAGCGTTCTTTATGCTCTGTAATTACACGAGCTATGCCAAAGTTTACTAAATTGTTTTCTGTTCTGTAATTTTCTAATTCGTCTGTATATCCTAACTCTTCTAGTATCATTTCTTCATTCTTAAAACTTTCTGATTGGTTTCTTCCATAATATATTCTTTGATGACTTTGAAACCGTGTTTTTCATAAAAAGGTTTCCCTATTTTATTCTCTTCAAAAACTTCTACTTCTAGTGTATCGTGAAATTGATTCATGTGGTTTACCAAAGAAGTTCCAATTCCTTTTGCTTGCTGATTTGGATCTACAAACAATCCTCCAATTTCATTGTTCAGCATTGCAATAAAGCCAATAATGTTTCCAGATTCTTCAAATACCCAAGTATCAGAATTTGGTAAATACATATCTCTCATTGCTTTTTTAACCATTTTATGAAACTCCGTACTTAAAAATGGATGTGCAATTAATGCTGCTGCCTCCCAAATTTCTAACAATTTAGGAATTTCTTTTTCGGTATATTTTCTAATCATTTTTGTATTTTTTCAGTAATTGATTTTTCATTTCTTGTAATGGATATTCCTCAAAAGATGAGAGATAACTTAATGCAATGCCATCTATTTCTGAGATAAATACATAACTTAAAACGTCACTATTCATCTTATCAATTTCATTAAAGATTTGTTTTACGACAATAAATAATTGCGTAGCTCTTTCTTTAATTTGGGTTTCTAATATTTTTCTGGTTGATGGTTGAAACATAATATTCAGATTCAATTTAAAAAATAGTTTGTTGTCTTCCAGTTGTTGAAAAACAGCATTGATAATTTCTGAAAGTTTTTCATTAGCTTTCTTCTCTGAATCATTACTACTCAAATTCATCATGTCTTGAGTAGATTGCTCATAAATGGCAATTAATATTTCATCTTTAGATGAAAAATGATGATATACCAATCCCTTTGATACACTTGCTGCCTCGCAAATTGCAGCAACAGAAGTTTTTTCAAACCCGTATTCTGCAAAGAGATTTGTTGCTGTTTCTACAATTATTTCCTTTTTACTTTTCATGCTATAATTAATAAACCGACTATCCGGTTGGTAAATTTAGTTCTTTTTTTTAAAATAGAAACTTTATCTTTGGAAATCTTAAGTAAAAATACATTTTATGGGCATAAAAACCACACAAAAACAGGTAGACGATTGGATTCAAAATCATGGAGTTCGTTATTTTAACGAATTAACAAACATGGCGCAATTAACTGAAGAGGTTGGCGAAGTAGCCAGAATTATTGCGAGACGATATGGAGAACAAAGTGAAAAAGAAAGCGATAAATCAAAGGACTTAGGAGAAGAATTGGCAGATGTATTATTTGTTACTTTGTGTTTGGCAAATCAAACAGGAGTTAACTTACAAGCTGCTTTTGATAAAAAATTAGAAATAAAAACCAAACGTGATCACGATAGGCATCACAATAACAAAAAACTACAATAATGACACTATTAGAAAAAATGAGATCGCCAGGTTTCTGGACCAACGTATTTAAAATTGCTTTGCCTTTCTTTTTGTTTGTAACGGTCATTTCGTTATTTATGAATAGTTGGAGAGATATTTTTGCAGGTGACTTTGCAACAGTAAATGAAGTCAATTTTTCAGAAGGGAAATGGCAACGCTTCTTCGCATTAAAAATAATTATCAGTTATTTTTATGCCTTATATATAGCATTTAAGAGAACAAAATAAACTGAATGAAGAAACTCTATTTCATACTCCTTTTTATAGGTGTGTTTAAGCTGTCTTATGGGCAAAATAAAACTATTAGTTTTGATTTTAATCAAGACAAAACTAGGTGGCAGAACTTTAAATACGATATAGGAAATGTTTTTGGGGGCGTTGGATATGCATATTCAAGACCACTACATTGGGAAGGCAAACAATGGAGGAATTTTGGCTATACAGCTACAGGTACAGCAGGTCTTTTTTTTGTAGATGATGAGTTTAATGGTTGGGTAGATGGATTTAGAAGTGATGTTCCAAGGTGGTTGGCAAATTATGGAAATGATGTCGCCGCTCCAGGTAATAACTATATGATTACTACAGCTGTGTATCTTACAGGTTTGTTTACTGATAATGAAAAGCTTAGAAGAACAGGGGTTTTATTAATCTCTTCTGCTACAGCAACAGGTTTTTTTCAGCAAATTGCTAAAAGAATTGTTGGAAGAGCACGTCCTAAAACCGGTGAGAATTCCAATGTCTTTCATCCATTAGAATTTGTGGATTTTGAAAATTATGATTCATTTCCTTCTGGACATACAACCTTGGCATTTACAAATGCGTACGTTATTGCTAAGCAATTCGAAAACCCATGGGTTAAAGCAGGAATTTATGCTGTAGGTTCAATTCCTGGTTTCATCAGGATTGTTGATGAATTCCACTGGATTTCAGATATTGCATTTAGTACAGCTTTTAGCATTTTTGTGGTAGAAGCTATTGACCGATATTTGGATACAAAGTATTCAAAAAAATACAACGATAAAAAAGCTAAAAAATACGCATTTGACTTACAATTTACGCCTAGAAGAATAGGCATTGTGATGCGATTTTAATAGCTTTTTTGAAATTAGTTTAGTTGAATTAAGTCAATCTGACTGTCTTTTACTTTCTGATTTAGTTGTTTTACATCGTTTTTAAATAAGTTATATAGCTTTGATAATTCTGCATCTATCTCTTTTGTAATTTCATTCTTAAAAGCAATAGATTGGTCAGTTGGTTTGTAACTTCCCATTCTTGTCAGCGAATTTAAATGCGCCAGTTTATTGTTTAAACGAATAGGGAAATTCAATGGATCTTGACCACTCTTACTTTTTGTTTGGTATAACGTAGTTTCAACTTTTGTTATTTTTTTAGTCAACGCATCAGCAAAATCAATCAATTCTTTGTGTTTCTGTTTATCTTTAATTGAACCCTTTAAGGATTTAATCTGTGCCTTGATTTTCTTTACATTAATCAACGCTTTATGAATTTCTGAAATTTTTGTATTGATATCGTTGATAAAATTAAATTGCAATTTCATGTCTTCTAAAGAAGTTTCAGAAATCGGATTTTTTAAGATCGTAAATGGTTTCTCTAAGGTTAATTTATTTGCTGATAAACTTACCGTGTAATTTCCAGGTAATGCCATCGGTCCACTTAAAGAAGCCCACCATAAAATCATTCCTTTTACTTTAGTGGCTTCAGGATACATCATATTCCAATAAAAGACATTGCTTCCCTTTTTAACAGTCAGTTTTTTCTCTTTTTTGTTTGGATGATTGCTAAATTTCTGAATCAACTTCTTATTAGCATCATAAAAAGACATGGTAACCGTATCTTTTTTTGTGAAATTATTTACATTAAAATAAACAGCAACTCCACCAGGATGATTTGTTCCTTGGGTTTTAGAAGTTCTACCACTTCCTCCACCAAGTTGATAACTTGCTTTTGGATTAAATAGCGTTACTTTTTCTTTCGAAGTTTTGGTTGTTAATTGATGCATTGGAGTTAAATCATCTATCATCCAAAAAGATCTTCCCTGAGTTGCAGCAATTAAATTATCGTCTTTAATTGCTAAATCTGTAATAGGAACAATAGGTAAATTCAATTGAAATCTTTCCCAGTTTTTTCCGTCATTAAAAGAAAGATACATTCCTTTTTCTGTACCAGCATATAACAATCCTTTACGTTTTGGATCTGCACGCATCGCTCTTGTAAAGTCTTCATTTCCAATTCCGTTTACAATTAGCTTCCAAGTTTTACCATAATTTCCAGTTTTGTAAATATAGGGTTTGTAATCGCCTAATTTGTATCGAGTTCCAACTACATATACACTTCCGTTTTTAAAAGGATTTACTTCTATAGAGTTGATCATCATCCATTCTGGCATTTTTTTCGGAGTTACATTTTTCCAGTTCTTTCCACCATCTTTAGTGATGTGAATTAAACCATCATCAGAACCTGTCCAAATAAGATTCTTTTCTGTTGGCGATTCTGCAACAGCGAAAATAGTTCCGTAGTATTCAACTCCAGTATTGTCTTTTGTAATTGGACCACCTGACGGACCTAAGGTTTTAGGATCGTTCCTTGTTAAATCTGGGCTGATAATTTCCCAAGATTGCCCTTCATTATAACTTACATGTAAATGGTTAGAAGCAGCATATAATTTGTTTTTTTGATGCGGAGAAAACAGAATAGGGAAATTCCATTGAAAACGATATTTAAAATCTTCAGCTCCATGTCCCATCGGGTCATCTGGCCAAACATTTACAGCTCTTCTATCTCCAGTTTTATGATTTACACGAGTTAGCAATCCACCATAACTTCCACCATATACAATATCATTATTTGTTGGGTCAATGGCAATATGAGCACTTTCTCCACCAGCAGTTCTTTCCCAATCTTTATCGGTAATAAACCGCCCTTGAGTTCTATGAGAAATTCTCACAGTAGAGTTATCTTGTTGTGCTCCATAAATTCTATATGGAAAATGATTGTCTGTAGTAACCCTATAAAATTGTGATGTTGGTTGATTGTTCATTGTTGACCAATTGATACCAGCATCAAAAGAAATTTGAGCACCACCATCGTCTCCAATAATCATACGTTGATTGTCTTCTGGAGCGATCCATAAATCGTGATGATCTCCATGTGGAGTGCCAAAACGTTTATAGGTTTTTCCGCCATCTGTAGATTTGTGGAAGTTTACATTCAATACATAAATGATGTTTTCATCTTTTGTGTCTGCATATAAACGTGTATAATACCAAGCTCTTTGTCTTAGTTTACGTTCGCTATTAATCAATTTCCATGTTTTCCCAGCATCTTCAGATTTGTAAACTCCACCCTTTTTGTTTTCTACCAATAACCAAACAAAATCAGAATTTACAGGAGAAACAGTAACACCACTAATTCCCCACATTCCTTTAGGTAATCCTTTATTTGTTGAAATGTTTTTCCAAGTTTCTCCACCGTCAGTACTTTTCCATAAAGCAGAACCATCACCGCCACTAGATAAACTATAAGGTGTTCTTCTAATATCCCAGGTAGTTGCATATAAAACACGGGCATTATTAGGGTCAATAATTAAATCGATTACTCCAGCATCTTTACTTGAAAACAAAACTCTTCTCCAAGTTTCACCTCCGTCAGTAGATTTATAAACGCCACGTTCTTCAGAAGATTTATATAAATCTCCCATTACCCCAGCATATACAATATCAGAGTTTTTAGGATGTATTTTAATTCTAGGAATATGTCTAGCATTTGGTAGTCCCATGTGTTTCCATGTTTTTCCAGCATCTACTGTTTTCCAAACTCCATCTCCAGAAGAGACATTTCCACGGACAGTTTTTTCTCCATTTCCAACATAAATCACATTATTGTCCCATTCACTAACAGCAACAGCACCAACAGATCCACCAAAAAACCCGTCAGAAATATTAGACCAAGAATTTCCAGCATCCGTAGTTTTCCAAACGCCACCACCAGTTGATCCCATGTAAAACAAATTTGCTTTTCCAGCAACGCCAGTTACAGCAGCAGATCTACCACCTCTAAAAGGTCCAATATTTCGCCATTTAATAGCGCTATAATTTTCTTCTGAAAATTTGGTAGTATTCTTTTGAGCATTAACTTTGTGGCTTTCAGCAAATAGAAGTAATGCCACTAATAAGACAAGTCTTTTCATAAGTAGTTTGTTTGGTTAAGGTTTCTAAAAGTACAAATTTTTTACATACAATATTTTGAAATTACATTTATCAACTCGTCAAACAAAACTGAATGCCTCAATAGCCATTTCTGGTTCAAAAAGTGAGTCAAATAGGCTATTAATCTTACAACGATTGGTAGCGGGATTGCAGATAGAAAACTTATCAGATTCAGACGATTCAAATCATTTACAACATGCTTTGAGTACAACAAATGAATTAGTTGACATTGGTCATGCAGGTACTGCTATGCGTTTTTTAACAGCGTATTTTTCTGTAAAAGAAGGAAGAGCAGTTGTGTTGACAGGTTCTGAAAGAATGCAAAACAGACCGATTGCAATTTTGGTAGATGCATTAAAGAGTTTGGGAGCAACTATTTCTTATGAAGAAAAGGATGGATATCCGCCAATAAGAATCAAAGGGAAACAAATTAGAAAAAAATCTGTTCAAATAAACGGAAATGTTAGTAGTCAATATATTTCGGCATTAATGCTAATTGCTTCAAGCTTACCAGATGGATTGGAAATTGAGTTGTTGGGAAAAATAACGTCTGTTCCATATATAGACATGACCTTAACTTTATTAAAAGAGTTAGGGATTGAAGCTAGTTTTGTTGAGAATAAAGTTACAGTCCAACCATTTAAAGCAGAGATTGAAAAAACTATTGTTGTAGAGTCTGATTGGAGCTCTGCATCTTATTTTTATAGCTTAATTGCTTTAAGTGAATTAGGCTCTGAAGTAACATTAACAGCCTATAAAAAAGACAGCTTGCAAGGGGATTCTAGCTTGGCAGAAATCTACCAACATTTTGGGGTTGAAACCACTTTTGGCGAACATACAATTACAATTTCTAAAAAAGAAAAGGCTTCTCAAAACCGTTTGATTTTAGACTTAAAAAATGCTCCAGATATTGCACAAACAATTGCAGTTACTTGTTTTGGTTTAGGAATAGCTTGTTCTTTAACAGGATTACATACCTTAAAAATTAAAGAAACAGATCGATTGGTTGCTTTAGAAAATGAACTTACTAAACTGGGAGGTAAAATCAGTATAACTGATGAAAGTTTAGATTTAGAAAAATCAATTCAAGTCAATTCAAATATCAGTATAGAAACCTATAACGATCATAGAATGGCAATGGCTTTTGCTCCTTTAGCACTGAAGGTTCCGATCACAATTTTAGATGCCAATGTAGTCACAAAATCGTATCAGGAATTTTGGAAAGATATGCAACAAATTGGTTTTCAAATAAGAGAAGAGTAAATTAATATGGTAAAACACTTGACAACGCCTATCTCGATGTCGTATATTTGCCAGCATTCTTAGAAAAATATACATATGAAATTATCGCATTTTGGTTTTGAATTGCCAGAAGAATTATTGGCAAAATATCCTGCAGAACACAGAGACGAATCTCGTTTGATGGTGTTAAATAGAAAAGAACAAACTATTGAACACAAGAAGTTTAAAGATCTAATCAACTACTTTGATGAAGGTGATGTAATGGTTTTAAACAACACAAAAGTATTTCCTGCTAGAATGTTTGGAAATAAAGAAAAAACGGGAGCAAGAATCGAAGTATTTTTGTTGAGAGAATTAAATGCTGAAAACAGATTATGGGATGTTTTAGTAGATCCAGCTCGTAAAATTAGAATCGGGAACAAATTATTCTTTGGAGAAGATGATAGTTTAGTAGCAGAAGTTATTGATAATACAACTTCTAGAGGAAGAACTTTACGTTTCTTATATGATGGCTCTTATGAAGAATTTAGAAAGAAATTATTGGAATTAGGAGAAACTCCTTTACCAAAAGAACTTGAGAGACCAGTAGAAGCTTCTGATGAAGAGCGCTATCAAACTATTTATGCTAAAAATGAAGGAGCTGTTGCTGCACCTGCTGCAGGATTGCACTTCTCTAAGCATTTAATGAAGCGTTTAGAAATAAAAGGAGTAGATTTTTCTGAAGTTACATTACATGTTGGTTTAGGTACTTTTGCACCTGTTGAAGTAGAAGATCTATCAAAACATAAAATGGATTCTGAAAAGATTCATATTCCTACAGAAACATCTGTACGAATTAATGATGCACTAAAGAATAAAAAACGTATTTGTGCTGTTGGTACAACAGTAATGCGTACTATAGAATCTTGTGTTTCTGCAAGTGGAAAAATGAATGAATTTGAAGGTTGGACAAATAGATTTATTTTCCCTCCATACGAGTTTAGTATTGCAAATTCTATGATTACTAATTTCCATAAACCTAAATCTACCTTGTTAATGCAAGCTGCTGCTTTTGGTGGTTACGATTTTGTGATGGAAGCATATCAAGTAGCAATAAAAGAAAAATACAACTTCTCTTCTTACGGAGATGCAATGTTGATTATATAATAATAGATTTAATTTTATTAGCATACAAACCTCACAAGCTTACTTGTGAGGTTTTGTGTATTTTTGCAAAAGATGTAATGAGTTTTACATGAATTACATCGAACAAAAATGAAAGCATAGAAACTACAGATGAAGCCAAAGAAGAAAGACATACGTGCATTAACCAAAGAAGAGCTTAGAGCGTTTTTTGTTAGTAATGGAGATAAAGCTTTTCGTGGGAACCAAGTGTATGAATGGTTGTGGGGGAAAGTTGTGCATTCTTTTGAAGCTATGACAAATGTATCTTTAGCAACAAGAGAGATGTTGCAAGAGAACTTTGTTATCAATCATATAGAGGTAGATAATATCCAACGAAGCAAAGATGGTACTGTGAAAAATGCTGTACGATTACACGATGGTTTGGTGGTTGAATCTGTTTTAATTCCAACAGATACCAGAACAACAGCCTGTGTTTCTAGTCAAGTTGGTTGTAGTTTAGATTGTCGCTTTTGTGCTACTTCTCGTTTAAAAAGAATGCGAAATTTAAATCCAGATGAGATTTATGACCAAGTAGCAGCAATCAATAAAGAGAGCTTATTATATTACAATCATAAGTTATCTAACATTGTGTTTATGGGAATGGGAGAGCCATTGATGAACTACAATAATGTGATAAAATCCATAGAAAAAATCACTTCTCCAGAAGGATTAGGAATGTCTCCGAAAAGAATTACAGTTTCTACTTCTGGTGTTCCAAAAATCATCAAAAAAATGGCTGATGATGAAGTGAAGTTTAATTTAGCGGTTTCTTTACATTCTGCAATTGATGAGAAAAGAACTAAAATCATGCCTTTTAATGCTACCTTTCCTTTAAAAGATTTAAAAGAATCATTAGAATATTGGTACGAGAAAACCCAACGAAGAATTACCTACGAGTATGTTGTTTGGGGTGGTATTAACGATGGAAAAGAAGATATCCAAGCATTGATCAAGTTTTGTAGTTATGTACCTTGTAAAGTCAACTTAATTGAATACAATCCAATTGATGATGGAGAGTTTCAACAGGCAAGTCCGCAAGCAATCAATAATTATATTTCTAATTTAGAAATGCACGGAATTGTAGTTAACGTTCGTCGTTCAAGAGGAAAAGACATTGACGCAGCTTGTGGTCAATTAGCAAATAAATCTTAATTTTTATCAAGAATAAAAAATAATAAATCCTATACTTTTATTCCTTACTTTTGATAGCTTACATTGACCTCTTACTTACTCGAGGTGACATTTTCTAATTTATGAAGCCAGTAGAGCAAATTAAACTACCAATAAAAAACGAAATGGAACTCTTTGAAGAGAAATTCAAAGGTTCTATGCTTACTAAAGTTCCACTTTTAAACAGAATAACCTACTATATTGTTAGAAGAAAAGGGAAACAAATGCGACCGATGTTTATTTTTTTGGTAGCAAAAATGGTTTCTAATGGTGGTTTTGATGAACGTACATATCGTGGCGCTTCTGCTGTTGAATTGATTCATACTGCAACTTTGGTGCATGATGATGTTGTAGATGATAGCAATCGTAGAAGAGGTTTTTTCTCTATCAATGCCTTATGGAAAAATAAAATAGCTGTTTTAGTGGGCGATTTTTTATTGTCTAAAGGATTGTTGTTATCAATAGATAATGAGGACTTTGATATTTTAAAATTGATCTCGATTGCCGTTCGTGAAATGAGTGAAGGAGAATTATTACAGATTGAGAAAGCTAGAAAACTGGATATTACAGAAGAAGTTTATTTCGAAATTATCAGACAGAAAACAGCAACGTTAATTTCTGCATGTTGTGGAATTGGTGCGACTTCTGTTGGAGCAAATCAAGAAACGGTACAACAAATGCGTAAGTTTGGAGAGTATATCGGAATTGCTTTTCAAATTAAAGATGATTTATTTGACTATACTGATGATAAAATTGGGAAGCCAACCGGAATTGATATCAAAGAGCAAAAAATGACCTTGCCATTAATTTATACGCTGAATACTTGTGCGGAAAAAGAAAAAAAATGGCTCATCAATTCGGTTAAGAAACACAATACAAATAAAAAACGTGTTAAAGAAGTCATCAGTTTTGTGAAAGAAAATGGAGGTATAGAGTACACCACAAACAAAATGAATGATTACAAAAACAAAGCTGTGGCAATTTTAGAAAATTACCCAAGCTCTGCTTATAAAGATTCGTTACTTCAAATGATTGATTACGTTGTAGAGCGTAAAATTTAATCTAAAATTACAGTTCTGTTTTTGGGATATTTAACAGAATATCTGAGTTGTAGTTTTTTAGTGGTATTTGGATTTAAACTAAACTTCCATAGAATTTCTCCAGTTTCTTTATTAAACTTTCCAGTATGCTTTTTTGCTAACTCTACCTTAATTTCTTCTAGAGTTGAAACAGGAATTTGATCAAATATCGAGATGTTGATTTTTTGAGACTTGTTATTTTTTACAGTAATATTCCAAGCTCTATTTTCTTGCTTTTTACTCCCAATAAACTGTTTTGTTGTAAAGTCTTTAGATTTTTCTCTATTAATAGTAATGTTCTTATCTCTTCCTAAAGAGATTTTTAATTTATCAGTAACAAATCTGGTATCTAGCAAAGATTTACCAATATAAGTTCCTTCAAAATAAATAGAAGCTTCTCCTTCAAGTAAATTTAGTTTCTCCCAGTTATTTGCATAGGCAATCAAAAATGCATTTTTATCAATCTTAGGAATACTATAATATTGATAATCTACATTCAGCTCATAGGTTTTCATTCCAACAGTATAATTTTTATTGCTAGATTTTAATGAATACGGAGCAGCAATTTCAAAATTAACTGTGGTTTGATTGATGACTTGTTTGGTAGGAATAGCGTAATTATCCGTTTCTCTGGATCTTTTTAATTCCTTTGATTTTATTGTTTGCTGAGCAAAACCTAATGATTTGCGATCTCGTTTAATTCCCATTGCAGTAACTACAACTTCATCTAACACATTAGCGTCTTCTCTCATTTGTACATTCATATTAGAGCTATTAATGTTTCTTTCTACATCTGTATAGCCTAAATATGAATATGATAAAACAGTAGCGTTTTCTGGAATTGTAATAGAGTAATGTCCATCAAAATCAGTTTCAGTTCCAATTGTTGTTCCTTTTATTAGAACACTTACACCAGGTAAAGCGCCACTAGCATCTGAAACAATCCCTGATACAGTTTTAATGTTTTTTGTATAAGTTGGAGGAGCCGAATTGTAATTTAAATAATGAGTTCTTAATTCTGGAGCTTCACTAGAAACACTTGGGTCTGAAGAAGAAAAACTAAGTTTTACGTTATTCCAATCAACTTTAGTATTCTGTTTTACATTTGCTTTATAAACTAAATTTAAAGGACTGTTTATGTCTTTAACTCTTATGTCATAAGTAGGGAACCAACCTGCATTAGATACGTTGTAAACAAGTTCAAGTTTAATAGTAGTTGTTTTTGTTGCTTTAATTTTTATGATTGCTTCACCTGTAGCAAATTCTTTTTTAGATGAGAAGTTCCCAATTTGCTTTTTTATATCGTTTTGTTCTTTGTAAATGCTATTAATTCTTTCTCTAATTTTTAGAGCTTCTAACTTCAATACTTTGTATTTAGTTCCATAAAATGTAGAAGCATTTTTAAGATTTGTAGCGGTTAATGTTTGGTTTTTTCCGCCAATCTCTCTGTTTGATTGTAAAAATTTGGTTTCTTCTTTATTAATATTCTGATAGGTGTTTTCTAAGCTAAGTTTATTTCTTAACGCTTTTAAATCATTCTCTAATTTAACTAACTCAGGACTTTTGGTTTGCTTCTTTAAATAATTTTTTTCAAAATTTACAGCTTGAATTTCTACATTATCAGAAGTTTTAACTTGTATACTTTTTCCATCAATAAATGGAGAGAGTTTTATAAATCTTAAAATGGTAGTTCCTTTGTTAATAGTCATCGTTTTTTTTCTTGTTACCTGAGCACTTTCAAGAAAAACAATAGCTTCATCTACTTTTGATGTAATTTTTTTTTCTGTGTTAGTTTGAGAAAAAATTGAGATAGAGCATAAAACGAAAAGAGTAAAAAATATTTTTTTCATAGCAGTAATTTTTTATAAAAATAGCGATAATAATTAAAGTTTAACACTAATGTAGAATCTAAATTGTTACATTTTTCTAGTTTACTCGTTTAAATGATAAGTAAACTAATAAGGCAAAGTGTAAGCCTACGGTGATAGTTTCCAAGAACAAAATTCGTAAATGGTTTGCGCTTTGTTAGTTTGCTGTTAAATCTAAAACATCTGAAAATCAATGACTTTTAGGTGCTTTTTTTGTTTAGTATCTTTATTTCTAAGATTAAATTACTGTTCCTTATTTAACAGTTCAGCATCGTTACAATTTTTTATTTAGTTCGTTTAAAAGATAAGTAAACTAATAAAATAATTTTATGAATCAATTAATTGTAGACACAAAAAAGCTCAATTTTTCTTATACCAAGACAAGAAAAGACATTGAGAATTTGGAACTTAAAGTTCCAAAAGGAAGTATTTATGGTTTTCTAGGTCCAAACGGATCAGGAAAAAGCACCACAATCAGGTTATTACTCGGACTTTTAAAAAAGCAATCTGGAAATGTTGCTCTATTTGGAGAACTATTTAACAGCAAAACGCGATTGAAGAGTTTAGATAAAGTAGGTGCGTTAATAGAGAATCCATCTTTGTATGAGCATCTAAATGCTGTAGAAAACCTAAAAATAGCAGCTAATTATCGACAAAACATTCCGTCTGGAAGAATAGAAGAAGTATTAGAGATTGTGAAATTATCGCATGCTAAAAAGAAAAAGGTAAAAGCCTATTCTTTAGGGATGAAACAACGATTAGGCTTAGCAATTTCTTTGTTAAGTAATCCAGAATTAATCATTTTAGATGAACCAACTAATGGTTTAGATCCTAAAGGGATCATAGAAATGAGAACGCTCATAAAAGAGCTTAATGAAAAATATGGAACCACCATTTTTATTTCTAGCCATTTATTAAGTGAAATTGAAAGAACATGTACTCATGTTGGTATTATTAGAGATGGTAAAATGTTATTTCAAGACACAGTTAAAGAATTAAAATCATCTAAAGGTCAAAAAATGATGATTGATATTGAAGTAGATAAATTTATTGACGCCATGACTGTTTTAGAAAAACTACAAAAAGAAAACACTTCTTTAGTAGATGAGTTTTTACAAATTGAAGTAGAAAACAAAGATGAAATTACAGTTGTAATAGACGCTTTAAGAGCTCAAAACGTAAAAGTCTATCAAGTTTCTATTAAAAATAATTTAGAAGAATTGTTCTTATCTCTAACTGAAAATTAAAACCATGACAGCAGTATCATATTATTTATCAAACACCAAAAATGAAGTTATAAAACTGAAAAGAACTTTTGCATTTTGGTTGACAATTATTAGCGCTTTAATTTTTCCATTATTGTTTTTTATCGTGTATCTCGTAAAACATGAAAGTATGATTCCAGAGGACGGAGCAAATCCTTGGGGGAAATTTATGTTTAAACAAATACAGATCACAATACCATTTTTAGTGCCAATGTTTATTGTGCTAATTACAAGTTTAATAATACAAGTAGAACATAAATCACATGGGATAAAACATTTATTCTCGTTGCCTATTCCTAAATGGAGTGTTTATTTCGGTAAACTATCAATTGTTATTTTTTCAATTATTGCAACGTATGTTTATTTCTTTTTAGCAATTTTGTTTTTCGGAGCCTTGTTAGGAATGTTTTATTCCGACTTAGGGTTTTTAGATTTTCAGCCAGATTATTTGAAATCTATTAAAATGCTAACTATGTCACTTATAGCTTCGTTAGGTGTTGTGGGAATTCAGTTCTGGATGAGTTTTAGGTTCAAAAATTTTATTGTCCCTTTAGGAATTGGAATGACAATGGTTATTATGGGCTTGGTTGCTTCAAGAGCCCCAGAAGCTATTTATTTTCCGTATTCTTATAATGTTTTATCTATTTCTCTAGGAGAGAATGCACCATTAACAATGGGGGTTTCAAGTATTACCTTATATAGCTTAATCTGTTTTGTTGTTACCTGTGTTCTAGGGTATTTAGATATTAAACGATTAAATGTAAAATAAATAGGGTCAATTAAAATTAAAAACTCCATTGGAATAGAAATATTTTAATGGAGTTTTTCTTTTGAGTTTTATTGATAATTATTTACGGATAAGTGTATTAACTCATCAACAAACCAACGAGTATTTGATAGTCTAGGTACTTTATGTTGTCCGCCTAATTTTTCTTTTTCTTTTAGCCATTTATAAAATAACCCTTGTTCTGCAATGTTGATTTTTGGCAAGGCCAATGTCATATTATGATATCGTTTTGCCTCATAATCTGAATTGATAGATTTTAAGGCATTGTCTAATAACTCAGTAAAGTATTCTATGTTTTTTGGTGCTGATTTAAATTCGATAATCCATTCATGACCACCACTTTTGTTATCAACCATAAAAATAGGAGCAACTGTATAATCCGTAATTGTTGCATTTGTTTTTTTACATGCAACTTTCAACGCATCTTCTGCATTTTCAATAATCAACTCTTCTCCAAATACATTTATAAAATGTTTTGTCCTACCCGTTATTTTTATGCGATATGGATCTGTAGAAGTAAACTTCACAGTGTCGCCAACTAAATATCGCCATAAACCACCATTTGTAGTAATTACAACTGCGTAATTTACATCCTTTTTAACTTTAGAAATCGGAATCGCTTTTGAATTTTCTCCTTCGTATGTAGTCATCGGGATAAATTCATAAAAGATACCATAATCTAACATTAATAATAATTCGTCAGAGCCATTTCTATCTTGAATTCCAAAGAATCCCTCAGACGCATTATAGGTTTCGTAGTATTTAAAATCCTTTTTCGGAATCAATTTTTTGTATTGTTCTCTATATGGATTAAAGTTTACGCCACCATGAAAGTAGACTTCCAAATTTGGCCAAACTTCTAAAATATTGTTTTTTCCTGTTTTTTCTAACACACGATTTAACAAGACCAACATCCAACTTGGTACGCCAACTAAACTTGTAATATTTTCATTAACCGTTTCATCAATGATAGCTTCCATCTTCGTTTCCCACTCGCTCATGGATGCAACTTCTAAACTAGGAGCAGAACTAAAGTCTGCCCAAAAAGGAAGATTTTCTGTGATGATTGCAGAAAGATCTCCGAAATAAGAATTATTGTCTTCATAAATAGCTGTGCTTCCACCTAGTTTCAAGCCTTTTCCAGTAAATAGTTGTGTGTCTTCATTGTTGTTTATATACAAGCAAAGCATGTCTTTACCAGCTTTCATATGACAATATTCTAAAGCTTCATCACTAACAGGGATAAATTTGCTTTTTGCATTTGTGGTTCCACTAGACTTGGCAAACCATTTTATGGAGGTTGGCCAAAATAAATTTTGTTCACCTTTTCTACAGCGTTCAATTAAAGGCTCAATACTCTCATATTTTTGAATGGGCACAACGTTTGTGAAATCTGTGTAATCCCGTATCGAAGTAAAATGATGCTCTTTGCCAAACTCTGTATTCTTAGCAGTGTTCAATAATTTAAACAGTAATTCCTCCTGAACATCTAGTGGGTATTTTAAAAACAACTCAATTTGATGCTTTCGTTTCTTTAAAAACCACGATAAAATTGAATTTACTAAAGGGAATGACATTGATTTGTTACTTGTTTAAATTATGATTGTAAAGTTCTAAAAACTTGCATATTTATAGTAAGTTTGTTTGTTAAGCATTCACAACGAGTTAAAAATACTAAATTCTTTTTTATGAAATATCAAGGAGTCCTAAAAAAAATGCCCACAGAAAATTTAGAGACCATTCAATACTATCTAGATATGGGGTCTGACTTCTTGAATATGAATCAGTTATTAGGGAAAACCATAGAAATGACTTTTGAGAAATATGAGTGTTTAAATTGTCATTTAAATAAACAGATTTATCGTCAAGGGTTTTGTAAAAACTGTTTTTTTGAAACTCCAAATGCAGGTGATTGGATTATGAGACCAGAATTGAGTACGGCGCATTTAGGAATTGAAGACCGCGATTTAGAGTATGAAAAAAGAGTGCAATTAAAACCACACATTGTGTATCTAGCTAACTCTAGTAATGTAAAAGTAGGCGTAACAAGAAAGCAACAAGTACCAACACGTTGGATAGATCAAGGTGCACATGAAGCTATTGAAATAGTAGAGGTTCCTAACAGATATTTAGCAGGAATTACAGAGGTTGCTTTAAAAGAATTTGTTGCTGATAAAACCAATTGGCGCAAGATGTTAAAGAATGATATTGAAGATGCAAACTTGTTAGAATGGCGAGAGAAATTGAAAGCCTATATTCCAGAAGAGGCAAAAGAATATTTTATAGATAATAATTCTGAAACACACTTGAACTTTCCTGTTAATAAATATCCAGAGAAACCAAAAAGTTTGAATATAGTAAAAGAACAATCGTATACAGGTACGCTTGTGGGAATAAAAGGGCAGTACTTGATTTTTGAAGACCAAACCGTTTTTAATGTAAGAGCTAACGAAGGTTTGGTAGTAACAATTAATACTATATAGGATGAAAAACAATCTCTTAAAAGTGGCCTTAGCGCAAATATCTCCTGTTTGGTTAAACAAAGAAAAGACGTTAGGAAAAATAGAAAAGTCAATTATAGATGCTGCTAATGAAAACTGTGAATTGATTGTTTTTGGAGAAGCATTATTGCCTGGTTATCCATTTTGGATAGCACTTACAAATGGTGCGGAATGGGATTCTAAAGTTCAAAAAGAATTACACTCAAAGTACGTTCGTAATTCTGTTACTATAGAAAAAGGCGAATTAAATTCGGTTTGCGCATTGGCAAGAGAACATCATATTGCTATTTATTTAGGAATTATGGAGCGTGCTGCAGATAGAGGAGGTCATAGTATTTATGCTTCACTTGTATATATAAATCAAGATGGTGAGATAAAATCTGTTCATCGTAAGCTTCAACCTACCTATGATGAACGCTTAACTTGGGCTCCAGGAGATGGAAATGGATTGCAGGTGCATCCTTTAAAAGAATTTACTGTAGGAGGTTTAAATTGTTGGGAAAATTGGATGCCGCTGCCAAGAGCCGCTTTGTATGGTTTGGGAGAGGATTTACACATAGCAGTTTGGCCAGGAAGCGATCATAACACCAAAGATATTACACGTTTTATCGCAAGAGAATCACGTTCTTTTGTGATTTCTGTTTCTAGTTTAATGACAGAATCTGATTTTCCATCAGACACACTTCATATAGAGAAAATTTTAGAAAATGCTCCTGAAACTTTAGCTAACGGAGGTTCTTGTATTGCTTCGCCAAATGGTGAATGGTTGGTAGCTCCCGTTCTGCACAAAGAAGGATTGATTATTGAAACCTTAGATTTTAACCGTGTGTTGGAAGAGCGTCAAAATTTTGATCCAGTTGGGCATTATTCTCGACCAGATGTTACCAAGTTACATGTGAACAGAGAACGACAAAGTACCGTATCTTTTGATTAATTTAAGAACAGAGGCTTTGTAGATTTACGCTCTACGATATCTGTTTTAATAACAATAGTTTCACTTTCTTGTTTTTCTTCTTCTGCTAGTTCTAATTTATCAATTAGTCTTTCTGCAGCAGTTGCCCCCATTTGTTCTCCATGCTGGCTTACGGTAGTTAATTTGGGACTTGAGTGCCTTGCTAAAATCCCGTTAGAAAATGCTATCACAGAGAAGTCGTCTGGAATTTTATGCCCTTTTCTAATCGCAACTTTCATTGCTGCGATAGCAGATGATTCGTCAGTAGCAATTACAGCATCAATATTTTTCTCAGTAAAAATTGGAGTTAAGATATTTTCGTATTCCTTATAATCATCTTCTTTAATATTGATGATTAAATCTGTGTTTAGAGCAATGTTTTCGTTTTCTAAGCCTTTAACATATCCTTGGTGTCTTAACCGTCCAATGTTTAAATTACTAAGGGTAGAAATAAATGCAATGTTTTTGTGTCCTGTTCTTGATAGGTGTTTTACTGCATTTACAGCTCCATCAAAATCATTGGCTATTACTTTGTCGCAATCAATACTATTTGCAACTCTATCAAACATTACAATAGGTGTTCCTTCATTAATAATAGTGCTAAAGTGTGTGAAGTCATTTTTCAATTCTGTCTCTTCAGCCATTGATAAAATGATTCCGTCAATACTTCCATTTGAAAGCATTTCTAATGTTTCGGTTTCTTTATCATAAGACTCATTAGAGATACACGAAATAATTTTGTAGCCTTTTTCATTAGCCACTTTCTCTACACCTTTAAATACTTGTGCGAAAAAATAATTCAACATATTGGGAATAATAATTCCAATAGTTTTTGTCTTCCTGTTTTTTAGACTTATTGCATTAAAGTTTGGCTTGTAATTGTTCTCCTTTGCGTATTTCTGAATTTTCTCTTTGGTGCTTACACTAATTTCATAACTGTCATTTAGAGCTTTAGAAACGGTAGATATAGATACACTAAAATGATTGGCAATATCTTTTATGGTAAGTCTTTTCATTGAAAAAAAATTGAAATACCAAAATACAAAAAATAGATTACAATACCTTTTCCTTTTTAAAGAAAAGTTCCCAAACTAAGAAGCCATAAACAAGAATGTATTCCAAACCAACTAACAGTAAATTCTCTTTAAAGACTTCATTTGAGTAAGCAGAATAGCTCAAAATAATAGTAACACTCCAAACCATTGGAAAGCGGTATTTTGTGAAAGCTGATAATAAAATTAAGGTTGCTAAATACCAAGGATGCATTGTTGTAGCAGTGAAATAATAGAATGACAACCCAAAAAGTAATGCAGTAATGAGTTGTTTTGGTGTCACGTTTTTTCTAAAAAAAGTAATGAATCCAACAAACAAAATCGTTAAAACAGGAATTATTTTTCCAATAATAGCTATTTCATTATAACCTCTAAATAGATAGCCAATCTCTCTTGAAATATAATAAACACTAGCATTGAATTCGAAGTTTCTAAACCATAGCCCAACCGAGTTCATATAATTGCTAACTAATTCGACAGAGTAAAATGGTAGAAAAAGAACGGTTACAGTGCTAATTATTACAGCATAAAAAAGAAGTAATTTTTTAAAACCGTTTAAGTAGTTTTTTTCATCTTTAATAAACCACTGATAGAATAGTGGTAGAAATAATAACGGAATTAACTTGACGGAAATTGAACATGCAATTAAAACGGCAGCCCAAACCCACTTTTTTTGAAGTAATGCATACAAGCTCCATATTAAGAAGAATAACATTACAGATTCAAAGTGCAAATTACCCGTTAACTCAATAATTATAAACGGATTTAAAGCGTATAAAAAGATAGTATGCACTGGAATGTTTATTTTTTCTAAGATCTTTTTACCAAAATAAATAATCCCAATATCGGCAAGAATAATAATGATTCTCATTACAAGTACTGAACCTAAAATGCTTTTGTTAGCAAAAATAGCAGCGATATAAAAACACAATTGATTTAATGGAGGGTAATTGGTATAATGACTCCCGTTTAACTCTCCCATTCCTGCATATAATTCTGCTGCTTGATTTACAGGGAGATTTTGCTGATTGATGAAGGTTTCTGGCAAGGATAAGTATGGATTCATTCCTTCAAATAACATCCTTCCATCCCAAATAAAACGATAAAAATCTTGTGATAAATTAGGTGTGGAAAACAAGAAAACCAATCTAAAAAGTATGGCTATACCAACAAAAAACTGAAAATTGGATATCTTTCTTTTTATGAAATAAAAGTAGGTGCCAAATAAAATAGCATAGTATCCTAGAAATGATAAAAATTCTGTTCGTTCAAGTGTGTATGCAAAGAAAAAATACATAATAATTGTTGTCAAAGACACTACAATTAAGGTTCTATTTTCTTTGTTTAAAATCATTAAGCTTTAGAGAAAATAGATTTAAAAAAAACATAGCCAAAACCTAAGAACAACATTAAATGAAAAGGAAATAACCCAAAATCACCTCCTTGATCTCCAACGACAAAAGCACTATACATGCCAAAGGCAAAATAGAAAACTAAAAATCCTTCTATCAATACATGAATTGATGGTTTTTTACGAATGTATTTGTTGTTTTTCCAACTGTCTTTTATTGTGGTTATGTTAAATTTCGGAGTTCTTATAAATTCACTTTTTTTACCAAAATGCCCTTCTAATACGGCAATGGAGTTATGTAAAGAAAAGCCCATTGCAATTGAGAAAAAGGTGAAGAAGGTACGTGTGTATTTGAGGAAATTTTTAAATCCTCCTCCATATATGTTTTTGTACATAAACCAATAACAGATAAAGAAAATAATAGAACTTATTACAAAGAAACTCATCATGTAAAAATAAGGCTTCAAATGTGTGTGTTCATTTTTAATATACAACATCGGAATGCTTAAAATTCCAACTAAAAAGACATTCAAAAACATAGAACTATTCAGTAAATGTAATAGTCCATGAATTTTTGATTTGACAGATAAGTTTTTGCTAGAAATAACTTTTTTCACCATTTTTTGGAAATTCTCAGCACCCCCTTTATTCCATCTAAACTGTTGCGTTCTTGCAGCGCTAATTATTACAGGCAATTCTGCAGGAGTTTCTACGTTTTCTAAATATTTAAACTTCCAGTTTTTTAACTGCGCTCTATAGCTTAAATCTAAGTCTTCAGTTAATGTATCACCTTCCCAATTACCAGCGTCATAAATACATTCTTTACGCCAAGCACCAGCGGTTCCGTTAAAGTTAATGAAATGACCTTTGCTATTTCTTCCAACTTGTTCTAATGTAAAATGTGCATCCAACGCAAAAGCCTGAATTTTAGTTAGCGTAGAATAATTCCTGTTGATGTGCCCCCAACGTGTTTGCACAACGCCAATTTCAGGGTTTTTAAAATACGGAATTGTCTTTGACAACCAATCTGCTTTAGGTAAAAAATCTGCATCAAAAATGACAATAAATTCACCTTTAGCTACTTTTAAGCCTTCTTTTAAAGCACCTGCTTTAAAACCTTGTCTTTTCGTTCTGCAAATGTGTTTTATGTCGATGCCGGTTTGTTGTAATTCTTTAATATGTTTAGCCGTAGAAATGATAGATTCATCGGTAGAATCATCCAATACTTGAATTTCTAATTTGTCTTTTGGGTATGTTAACAGTACAATGTTATTTAGTAATCTTTCCATAACATACAGCTCGTTATACACTGGAAGTTGAATGGTTACCAAAGGAATTTCTTCTGGTTTGTCGAAATCAAACTGTTGACAATTGTCTTTTGTTTTTTGTGCTTTTAAATAGTTAAATAACAGGTTTAATTGAGCAATTGCATACATAAATATTAGTATGAGCGCAATAGAATAAACCGCTATGATTATATATTCAACAATCATTATTTGAAACTATATTTAAAAATCCAACCTAAAATTTTCACGCCAGCCATAATACTTCCTTTTACTGTTCCAGAAACTTTAGAAACACCAATTCTATTTCTATATTTCATGGGGATCTCTATGTAAGTGAATTTTTGCTTCAATGCTTTTAGTTGCATTTCAACGGTCCATCCATAAGTTTTATCTTCCATGTTTAGGGCTAGTAATTTATCATATTTGATAGCTCTAAATGGGCCTAAATCAGTGAATTTAGCTCCAAAAAAAAGTTTCATTAAAAAGGTTGCTAACCAATTTCCAAAAACTTGCTGTGGTGTCATAGAACCGTGTTCACGTAGTCGCTTTACTCTTGCACCAATTACAAAATCTATATTGTTATTGATAATAGGAGCTACAATCTCTGTTAATTGCTCAGGATAATCAGAATAATCTCCATCTAAAAAAACAATGATGTCTGGTTTGTTTTTTTGATCAGCGATATAATCCATTCCTTTTAAACACGCATAACCGTAGCCTTTTCTGTTTTCTTTCAAAACAGTAGCGCCAGCATTTTTTGCGTTTTCTTCAGTGTTATCCGTAGAATTATTACTGATTACAATAATTTCATCTACAATAGTTGGAATATCTTTAATAACACTAGCAATGGAATCTTGCTCGTTATAAGCCGGAATGATAACTTTGATTTGTGGATTCATTAGTATAAATCGGACATCTTGTTTTCCTTTTTAAAGGCTTTTAAATTTGTCCATTCTTTTATTTTTTTACCCTTTCGGTATTTTTCTGCTTTGATTAATTTATCTTGACGATATCTAAAACAGAATCCGTTTTTTTGATTGTTTTTTAGTTGGCATTTATGGTTTATTTCACCTGCTTTATTGTAAAATAACCACCAACTATTTTTCTTCCCGTTTAAAAAATGACCTTCTTCTTTTATGCTTGAATCATCTCGGTAAAAATACCAATATTTTGTTGGTTTATTATTTTTAAAACGACCTTCTTTCTGTTTCTTGCCATTGCTGTAATAAAATTTCCAATACCCATTTTTTTGAGTGTTATTTTGCCAGCCTTCTTCTTTTAGTTGCCCGTTGTTATAATACGTTTTTTTGTATTTGTTTTGAGCGCTCATGCAAAATGAACACATTAAAAACACGAACACAAAAAATCTATAAAACATTATTTATCGTTTACCAATTTCATTAAGTCTACATCATTTCCTAACAAAACATCAGTTGGATTGATACGTCCTTCTTCTGGGCCGTTTTCTAATTTTAAGACTCCACGCGGACACACTGCAGAACAAATTCCACAGCCAACACAACTAGATCGTACAATGTTTTCACCTTTTTGTGCATAGGCTCTCACATCAATTCCTTGTTCACAATAAGTAGAGCAGTTTCCACAAGAAATACATTGCCCTCCATTTGTTGTAATTCTAAAACGAGATTTAAAGCGTTGTACCAATCCTAAATATGCAGCTAATGGACACCCAAAACGACACCAAACACGATTTCCAAAAATTGGATAAAATCCAGTTCCAATTACACCAGCAAACCAAGCACCAATTAAGAAGCTATAAGTGTCTTTAATCCATTGAGAATTGATTCCTAAAAATGATTGTGTTCCTGTAAAGTAGCAGTATAAGGTTACGGCTGTCATCGCTAAAGAAAAGAGTAAAACAAAATGGATAATCCAACGTTCTAATTTCCATGCTTTCATGCTTTTATTTGAGTGCTGTCTGTATGGGTCACCAAGTGTCTCTGCCAATCCACCACAACCACAAACCCAAGAACAGTACCATCTTTTACCAAAGAAATACACCATTACTGGTACTATAACTAGTGTTAGAATAATTCCCCAAACTAAAATAAATAGACCAATTGCACCGCTTTCTTTTAAGCTGTCTAAGTTCCATTCAAAGAAAAAATCATAGTCTAAAGGAAATGCGTTTTTAAAATCATAACCAGGCATGTTTAAGCTTGTCATAATTTCTGGAATTAAAAATGCAAAGACAATTTGAAAAAACAATACCGAAGTTGTTCTTAGAATTTGATATTTATTGTGTCTGTATTTTATATACATTCTTGTTGCCATTACTAGCATTAATGCACAATACAAAAAGCCATAAACAAACCATTGTGAGGCAGGCCCTCCATTTAAACTTTTACTTATTGGATCAAAAATAAAGGTCCAGTTCACAACATAATCGGGCATAAAATAAAGCACCAGGTAAAAGGAAACTAAATAGATTAATACTAGCCAAGCTAAAAATCCACGATTGGTACTAGACTCTAAATAGATTCCGTTGTTCTTAATTCCTGCATTCCCTAATAATTTATAATTAGGGAGAATAAATAATAAGGCACCAATGATTCCCAAACCAAAAGTAAGCCACCAAACCAAACCAGCATTGTCTTTTATATAGCCTTTACCTGCAATTTTGGCGAGTTCAAAACTTACTGTGTGTGGTTTTCCATAGATTTTATATTGATATTGCTCTCCTTTTTTGTCCCAGTTCTTTTCTAAATTATATTTTGCTATTTGCGCATCGTAGTGATCATTTGAAGCTTTATATGCAGCCCGAACACGGCTAGAGAATTCAAAAATATTTAAATCCTCTGAGGTTACTGTTGCTTTTTTAAGTTCGTCTTTTATAATTTCGCTTTTATATTTTTTTTGGTTGATAAAAGTGTTTAATTCATCAGAAGTTAAGCTAAAAGAACCTGTGAAAATGGTTCCAGTAAAAATTGCTAACCCAATTAAAAAAATGACAATTCCTGTATGTTTTATTGCTTTCATATATTAAGCTCTGCTAAAAATTCTTGCCCAACTTTTCTTTTTAAGTTGGATGTTTGTATTGTTTTCTTTGTTGAATTTTGCTGCAATTTCTGCCTCATGCAATGTGTAAAATTCAGGATCAAAATTTGCGTCAGCCAAATGTTCTAAGACATAATCTACAGAACGTTTTTCGTTTAAAACACGGTCAAAAAAATCGTGTCGCATTCGTATTCCGAAGTTGTTGATTCCAATAAACTCTCGTGTGTTTTTATCATAATTTAAATGAATGCATTTGTTACCATCTTTATGTTCCCAATAAAATCGAGCTTCATTTTCTTTGGTTTGTGCCCAAACCCAGCCATAAGTTTGGTATTCTATATCGATGAATTTGGCGGAGTTAAACCAATGTCCAGGTTTGTATTCAATTCTATTTCCACAAATTGTTTGAGCAAGCGTTTCTCCCATCATTCTACCAGTATACCAAACGGCCTCAATTGATCTTCTAGATCCAATAACTTCATGTTGCTCTGCACAATCTCCAATGGCATAGATGTCTTTAAGATTGGTTTCTAGAAACCGATTCACTTTTACGCCACTACCAATCTCTAAATCAGAATTTTTCAGAAAATCTACATTTGGAGAAACACCAGCAGTTAATCCAACAACATTACATTCAATTTCTTCGCCAGTTTCTGCAATTACTATTGATTTTACATTGCCATTTTTATCAGATTTAATCTCTTTTAAATTAACTCCCAATCGTAAATCGATATGATTTTTTTTAATCTCTCTATTAATCATTTCAGATTCACCTTTAGGTAAAACACCGTTCCAAAAACTCTGTTCTCTAACTAAAAAAGTAACAGGGATATTTCTACTATGAAGCATTTCTACAAGTTCAATTCCAATCAATCCTCCACCAACAATTACTGCTCGTTTACAGGCTTTATTATCTGGAGCATATTTTTCTAAATTATCTAAATCTTGTTTGTGGTACATGCCCATAACACCATTTAATTCTTGCCCTGGCCAACCAAACTTATTTGGTTTAGAACCTGTTGCAATTATCAGTTTGTCGTATTGCAACGTATCGCCGTTGGCAAAATGAAGTGTTTTGTTTTTTGAATCTACAGTTTTTACAAACCCTTTTTTAAGCTCTATTTTATTCTTTTTCCAAAACCAAGATTCGTAAGGTTGGGTGTGCTCAAATTTCATATGTCCCATATATACATACATCAATGCAGTTCTAGAAAAGAAGTAATCAGTTTCTGCAGAAACAATGGTAATCTGTTTGTCAGAATTTTTTCGGATATGCCTTGCAGCTGTAACTCCAGAAATTCCATTTCCAATAATAACGATGTGTTCCATAATCTGTTTGTTGGCTATTCTGTCGAGACGAAAGTTACAAACTTAATGGTGAGATTTAATTTAGAATGATTATAGATAGAGTGGGATTTTTATGGTTTGTAATTCATCACAGATTTAAACGACTCAATGCGTAATTGAAAATTAGAACCACCAAAAACAAAAAAAATGAACTCAACCAAATTACTGCTGTTTTTAGCGATGATATGTATATCAAGTGTTAGTTTTTCGCAAGATGACATTGCTTTATCAAAAAGTAACATTCAATCCTATACACCTTCTAAATTATTGAAAAAAGGAGAATTGGACGTGAAATGGTTTAACAATTTGTACACAGAAACAAAGTTTGTAGATGGGAACGGAACCAGTATTTCTAAATTAAGAGAAAACTATTTCACAACTTCACTAGACATATTTACAGGTGTTTCAGAAAACAATAGATTAAATATCGGACTATTATTAGAATATAGATCAAATACTATAGGAGGAAGAAAAGCATTATCTGTCTTTAGCCTAGAGAGCTCTAATTCTGGTAGAAAAGGACTGTCTTCTTTTGCGCCGGCAATTAAATTTCAGCCTTTTAAAAATGTAAGTAACTTCTCAGTACAAACGGCATTTCATATTCCATTAATAAGTAAAGAAAGCAATAATTATGGTGTGTATTTAGATCAAACAGCTTACACTTTTCAAAATAGATTTTTTTACGATTATACGTTTTCAAGCAATAAATGGCAATTATTTACAGAGTTAAATACAGAGTATAATTTTGGTGCTGATACCAGTTTTGCGAATAAAACATTTGTTTTTGCTCCAGGTATATTTATGAGTTATTTTCCATCTGATAGATCTACAATATTAGGTTTTGTTCAGCACTCACAAAGAATAGGTGACTTTAAACAAAACTATACAGCTTTAGGGTTTGGAGGTAAATATCAATTGTCTAAAAAAATGAATCTAGAAATTTTGTATAGTAAATTTGTAAGTGGAGAATCTACAGGATTAGGGCAGAGCTTTAACCTAGGCTTAAGGTATTTGTTGACAAAATAAGAGTATATTAGGTGCATTATGAAAATATACAAACTCCTTTTATTAGCCTTAATGACATTCCACTCACCTTTTGCGCAAAGCAAAAAAATTAACGGAATTAGTTTTGTCGCTTCTCATGCAACAATAGATGCAAAACATGTACAACCAATTTTAGCGGTTAATGGAAACTATGTCGCGTTGATGCCTTTTGGTTTTATTAGAGAATTGAAAAACCCAAATATTCAATACAATTCTAGTAGACAATGGTTCGGAGAAACCAAAAAAGGATTAGCACATTACGCAAATGAGTTTAAGAAAGCAAAAGTAAAAGTAATGGTGAAACCACAAATTTGGGTTTCTAGAGGTTTGTATACTGGTTATATAGAGATGAAGTCTGAAGAAAACTGGAAATTACTAGAAGACTCTTATGAAAAGTTCATTTTGGATTATGCAGAAATAGCAGAAAAAATGAATGCAGAAATTTTGTGTATTGGAACAGAACTAGAGAAGTTTGTAGCGCAACGACCAAAATATTGGAGTTCATTAATATCAAAAATAAAGAAAGTTTATAGAGGTAAATTAACCTATGCAGCAAATTGGGACGAATTTAAAAGAGTGCCTTTTTGGAAGCAGTTAGATTTTATTGGAGTGGATGCTTATTTTCCATTAAGTGATGAAAAAACACCAACGATTGCCGAATTTGAGAAAGGTTGGAAGCGACATAAAAAAGAAATTCTGAAAATTCAACAAGAAAACAACAAGCAAATTCTATTTACTGAATTTGGGTATAGAAGTGTAGATTTTACAGGTAAAAAACCATGGGAATCTAATCGAGTACAAGGAAGTGTGAATTTAGTAGCGCAAAAAAATGCAACCCAAGCTATTTATAATCAATTCTGGAAAGAAGACTGGTTTGCTGGCGGATTTATCTGGAAGTGGTTTCATAATCATGAAAAATCTGGAGGAGAAGATAATAACCGATTTACTCCGCAAAATAAACCTACAGAAGAACTAATTAGGAAATTATATGCGCAATAAATACGAGGTCATACTATTTTTTAGCCTTTTGTTTTTTTTCCTCAAAAGAGAAACTTCGCCTACATTAAACACTTCTAATTTGTGTCATTTTGTGAGGAAGAGTGTTCGTCTAGGTAATTGGGGAGTTTAGTAATCTTAAAACAATTTATAGTGTAATAATGAAAGGTAAATCAGCTTTTTTAGCAGTGTTTTTTGTGATGTCAATCACTGTTTTTGGACAGCAAATTAAAGATATCAAAATTCAAGGTTTGAAAAAAACAAAACTAGAAGTAATTCAATCTTTTTTGAAAACCAAAGTCAATTCTGAATTAGATTCTACTCTGTTAGATGAAGACATTAAGCGACTTAAAAAAATACCTGCAATTTCTCATGCTCAATATCAAGTTTCTTCAAATTCAATTGTTTTTCAAATTGAAGAAAATAAAACCTTAATTCCTGTTGTGAACTTTTGGACGACAACCAACCAGCAGTTCGCTTATAAATTGGGTGTCTATGACTACAATTTTTTAGGAAAAAACATGACATTTGGAGGTTATTACCAAAATAACGGCTATCATTCTTATGAAGTAAATTTTAGAGCACCGTACTTGTTTTCTAATAAATTTGGTTTGGCAATCAATCATCTAAATTGGACAAGTGAAGAACCTTTGTATTTTAATAATGGCTCAGCGAATTACAAATACCAAAATATTTCTATTGAAGCAATGAGCATGTATGAGGTC
Source organism: uncultured Flavobacteriaceae bacterium (assembly GCA_913062575.1). Classification (GTDB taxonomy): domain Bacteria; phylum Bacteroidota; class Bacteroidia; order Flavobacteriales; family Flavobacteriaceae; genus Polaribacter. The sequence continues at coordinate 35,501 of CAJXVT010000023.1, forward strand.
GATTTTAAAAACAGTTTAGAATTCGGAATTAATTTTTTTAGAGAAAAATATTCATACCAATCAGGAATCACTTCTCCAAATATCCCACAAGAATTGAGCGTTAATAAACTCCTATTTAAATTTGTGTATTCTTATGACGGATTGGATTATTACTACCAATATACCAACGGGTTTAAAAATCAATTGTATGTTCAAATGGTCACTACAGAAAATAAATTTCAAGAAGATTTTTTTGTGGCTTGGAATGATATGTTTTATTTCAGAAGAATGGGAGAAAAGGGAAACTGGGCAAACCGTTTACGTGTTGGATTGGCAACCAATAATGAGAGTCCGTTTGCTCCATTTGCATTGGATAATAATGTAAACTTACGTGGAGTTGGTATTTTAGTTGATAGAGGAACCGGAAGCATTGTGTATAATACGGAATACAGATACACCATTATAGAGAAAGGGGCATTTGTGATACAATCTAATGTGTTTACTGATGCAGGTACTTGGAGAAAACCAGGTGGAACCTTAAGTGATTTTACAAAGAAAGAAAACATGAAATTATTCTCTGGTATTGGTCTGCGAATCATCAACAAAAAAGTATTCAATGCTATTTTTAGAATTGATTACGGCTACGAATTGACTGACGGAAAATCGAAAGGATTAGTCTTTGGAATTGGGCAGTATTTTTAATCAAAAAAACGTTTATTTCACTATAAAAATAATGAAATAAACGTTAGTAATATTTTATTTAGAAAAGATTTCTAGACTCCGATCGAAATGACAGTGTCTTAGCAACATCCACCACCATCATAGTGGAAAGTAGAAGGAGAGAAGAAGATATCATCTCTTCCTAATGCTTCTAAAGCTGCAGCAGTTTTATCACAAATCGCCAAAGGTTGATTCTTTAACAATGTATGTCCTAGTCCATCATCAAAATACTCTTCCTCACCATAGTAAATGGCTGCTTTCCCTGTAAAAATACAAGGACCATCTTCTGGCATAGGATCTTTAATAGCTGCAACTTCAATAGATTCTATATAAATCAATTCATCCGTAGGATAATTCTTTGGGTCTAAAATTCTATACGGTTTTCTAGCTCTAATCTCTATGGTTCCAAAACCAGCATCTGTCAATGCTTTTACATAATCAGCAATTGTTAAACTACCAGATAAGCATAATGCACGCAAACGTTCGTCGTTACGTAATTCATCATTCATAGGTTGCTCACAAGTAGGGTCACTCATTACCAAACGGCCGTGAGGTTTTAATACTCGGTGCATTTCTTCAATCGCTTTCTTTAAATCATCAGATTTAAAAATATTGAATAAACAGTTCTGAGCAGCAACATCAATCGAGTTATCTTCAACTGGTAATTCCATTGCATCACCTTTACGTAAGTCAACAAAATCAGATTGAAACCATTCGTTTTGTTCTTCGGCAATTTTAAAGTTTTTACGTGATGCTTCTAGCATTTCATCAACAACATCCAATCCAATTACCCCACCTTTTTGACGATTGAAATAAGAGAATTGCAACAATTCCATTCCGCCACCAACACCAACATATAGCATTTTAGGATTGTTGGTTAAATCACGTGCATGTACAGTAGAACCACATCCATAGTTCATCTCCTGCATGATGCGTGGAATCTTAAGGCCAGGTAATTCCCAAATAGGATTTGTTGTACAGCATAAGCCAACATCTGGCGTTAAGGCTGCTTCTTTATATACGTTATGTGTAGTTTCTAAGTAACTCATGTTTTATTAAGGTAAAAGAAACAAGAGGCAAGACGCAAGAGTTTCCAAGTAGAGTAATCCTGGTTCTTGATTCTAAAAATCTTGATTCTAGATTGTTTTAATTAATTCTTTAAACAGTATAATCATTTTAGGTTCTGCTTTTCCTGCTATCGCGATGATTTCTGAAATATCTACTGGTTGTAAATTTTTAGGATCACATTCATCTGTCAATACAGAAATCGCTGCACAAGTTAAGCCTAACTGTTTGGCTACAATTACTTCAGGTACTGTGCTCATTCCCACAGCATCCGTTTCTAAAATTTGTAACATTCTATATTCTGCTCTAGTTTCTAATTGCGGACCAACAACACTTGTGTAAATTCCTTCGTGCAATTGTATGTCGTTTTGTTTTGCAATTGCTTTCAGTTGAGTGTTTATTTTTTTTGAATACGGCTCTAGCATATCTGCAAAGATATTTCCAAAGTCATTAGCGCCTTTAAAAGCCAATGGAGAACCTCCTTGTAAATTGATATGATCATCAATCAACATCAAGTCTCCTTTTTTGTAATTTAAATTGATGGCTCCAGCTGCATTTGAAATCAATAAAGTAGAAATTCCTAATTGATGCATAGTTCTAATTCCATAAGTTACTTCCCATAGATTATAGCCTTCATATACATGAAAACGACCCGCCATTACAATCACTTTTTTGCCAGATAAACTCCCGTAAATCAGTTTTCCTGAATGAAATTCAACCGTTGCTTGGGGGAAATTCGGAATTTCAGAATATGCGATTTCTTTTTCTATTTCAATTTCATCAACCAATTTCCCTAATCCGGTTCCTAGTACAATTCCGATTGTTGGATCTGTAATTCCGTTTGCTTTTAAGTAGTCTGTAGTTTCTTGTAAGTCGATTTGTTTTTTCATAGGTGTGCTGAACATGTTTTAGTATTTCAGTATTGTTTTAGAAGCAATAATCTCTTGAATTTTCGGATTCTTTTTATAGAAATCGGAAGCAATTAAATCTTCAAAAGTGTCGATGTCATTTAAGGTTTTAATAAAGCCAACAGATTGTTGCTGTTCTTTTAATTGCTTCAAAGTTACAGCTAATAATTCTGATTGACTCCAAGGCTTATTCTCAAAAATCGACGTATTCATTTTTGACATTCCAATTAAGTAATATCCTCCGTCTTCTGCTGGGCCGAAAGTAATGTCATTATTTTGTAAAGCATCAAAACCAGTATCAATAGTCTCTTTTGAGATATTGGGTAAATCTGAACCAATCAAAATAACATTCTCATAGCCTTCTTCAAAACCATTTTGAAAAGCATTTCGCATTCTAATTCCTAAATCTTCTCCTTCTTGCACAAATTTGTTGTCACCTTCCCATTTCGAAGGAATAATCACATCCGAGAAATATATATGTCTATCTACATTCACTTTTTGAGATGCTTTTTCTGTAATAGAAAAAAGCTCATAATAAATATTAAAAGCGCCAACATCACCAATGGTTTTTGCCAAACGTGTTTTTACTTTCCCAAGAATGATATTTTTTACAAAAACAATAAGTAGGTTATTCTCTTTTCTCTTTTTTCTTTTCTCCATTCTATTTATAAACTTTAACTCCTTTTTTTAACCATTTGCTCCATTCTTTGTTAAATGTATGTGTTTTTTCTGTTGAATTGTTTAACGAATCAACAACAATATTCTGTTTGTTTTTCCATTCGAAAATGCCGCCAAATAAATTAAAGACATTTTTATATCCTGCTTTTTGTAGCTTCTCGGCAATATCTTCAGAACGAATTCCAATAGAACAATACACTACAATCGTTGCATTTTTGTCTGCTAATTTTGAGGTTGTTTCTTTTAAGTTGAATTTGTCGTAACCAACATGAATGGCATTTTTAAGATGACTCACTTTGTATTCTTTCAATTCTCTGGAGTCTAGTAATACAATATTGTTGTCACCTTGAGCGGAGTCGAAAGGTCTTTTTATTAATTTACTTAAATTGTCAATACTAATATAAGCAACACTTTCTGTGTTGTATTTTTTCAATAGTTTTTTTAGCGATTGACCACTTAAGGAAATCGAAAATAAAAGGACTACTATGTATATTAGTTTTTTCATTTTATAAGATATCTCGACTCCGCTCGATATGAAATTAAATTAAGCCACAACTCCTTGACAGCTACTTCCAGCACCTGCTGTACATCCGAAACAATGTTGGTTGATAATGATATTTCTATTTTGTAATAATTCTTCGTTATACTCCGAAACGTGTTTTACTTTGCTATTCACTTTTAAGTTTAGCATCTGATTAAAATCACAATCATACAACCATCCATCCCAACTTATAGAAATGGTATTGGTACACATTACATTTTCTACAGCTGCAGGATTGTAAGCTTCTATCAAAGCAAACATATAATCTTCGTAGTTTTCTGAAGCAATTAAATAATCTAAAAATCGACTGATTGGTAAATTGGTAATGGCGAATAAACTATTAAAATCAATATTGAAATCATTCTTTAAAGCCTTTTTGAAATCGTTTTCTAGTGCCATTTGATCTCCAGGTAAAAATGCTCCTGATGGATTATACACCAAATCTAATTTTAAATCAGAACCTTCTATTCCGTAACCAACATCATTTAGCATTTGTAATGCTTTGATTGATTTATCAAAAACACCATCACCACGTTGTTTATCTGTTTTTCCTCGTGTCCAATGTGGCATTGAAGAAACGACATGTATATTGTGCTTTTTAAAGAATTCTGGTAAATCGTGGTATTTTTTATTGGCTCTAATAATTGTTAAGTTAGAGCGAACAATAAAATCTTTAATTCCGGCTTTTGAAGCTTCCTCAACAAACCATCTAAAATTAGGATTCATTTCTGGAGCGCCACCAGTTAAATCTAAGGTATGCGCTTCCGTTTTTTTAATCACATCCAAACACTGATTCATGGTTTTAATGGTCATGATTTCTTTTCTGTCTGGACCTGCATCAACATGGCAATGGGCACATACTTGATTGCACATATATCCCAAATTGATTTGTAAAATTTCTAATCTCTTAGGACGTAATGGAAACTGATTAGTTTCCTTTATTTTGTTTGCAAACGTAGGTAGTTCTCCATCAGCAAAAATTCCGTTTGATAGAATTTCTAATTGACGTTGCGTATTTGCTAGGTCGTTATTTCTTGCTTGTAATGATTTTGTTGCCATATATTCTGTCAAACTGAACTTGTTTTCAGCTTGTAATGATTTTGATATTAATAAATGGATCCTTCGACAGGCTCAGGATAAATAATTTGTAAGATTTTGTGTTCACAAAACCAACAATTATTTACATTTCCAACTTATTCACTTTATTCATCATTTGTACTCCATGTACTAAGGTTGCGCCACTTTTTATGGCAGCTCCAACATGGATAGCTTCCATCATTTGGTCTTTGGTAATTCCACGTTGCAGACCATCTTTTGTGTATGCATCAATGCAATAGGGACATTGTTCTGTATGTGCAACTGCTAATGCTATCAATGATTTTTCTCTGGCTGTTAACGCACCTTCTTCAAATACTTTTCCGTAATAATCAAAGAATTTATTTCCTAATTCTTCGCTCCATTCTGTGATCTTTCCAAACTTTCGTAAATCTGCTGGATCGTAATATGTTTTTGACATGTGTGTTGTATTTTTCTTAAAAAATAAAGATACTATTTACCGTTTAAATTCCAATTGTATTCTAAAAATCGAATTTTTGCTTTCTTGTTGATTTCTGTGGTTGAGTATTTGTTTAGATAGTCAATTAATGAACCTTCTTTGGTGAAATCTCCTTTAAACCAGTCAAATATTTTTGAAATCTGAATTTTATTTTGTGTGATTTTATTTCTTGTTGAATCATTAATAAATAGTTTCATTAATCGCTCTAATTCGCTCTCTATATTCACTTCTGTAAAAGCGAAATTCCCTAATTGAGGACAAGAACCTGATGCACAATTTACACCTACATGAATTCTTGGGTCGTTAAAATTTTTACGTAAAATTTCATGCTCAATCGTATTCAAAGTGTACTTTTTACTGCCAACTACTACAAATGGAATATTCCATGCATCTTTTCCTTTTTTCTTAATACTCATGATGCTTTTTAACGGGTAATTATCAAGAATTAATTTTAGTGTGTAGGCATTGTAAGCGTTAATCCAAAAAGCTTTTGTTTTATTAGCTGACCAATCTTTAGAAGGTCTCGTTTTTTCTAAATACGAAATGTATGTAGTTAGTTTTGCAGCATCAGTTTTAAAATTTTTATAATCTACATTTCCATTTGCATCAACATGTGTATTTAATAAGGCATTAAAGACTTTTGTTTGTGCTTGTGTCTGTACAATTAAAAATACAGTGAAAGCAAGGGGTAGTAGGTTTTTCATTATGTTTTGTTTTTCTGAAAGTTTAGACGCTTAGATTTTGGGTAGTTTACACATGATTTGTTAAAAAAATCATAAGTTGATTTCTTCTCCTACTTTTAAGTCAAATTTCTTTCTAAACCAAAACACAATTCCGTATAAAATTGGTGTGTCTAACGCCGCAATAACTATTTTAAAAAGGAATCCACTTATTAATAACCCTGTGAAGATTTCCCAAGGCAAAATATTAAAAGAACATAATAAAAATAATACCGTAAAAGTGTCTATAAATTGAGATGAAAATGTAGAGAAATTGTTACGCAACCATAAATGTTTTCCGTTTGTTTTCTTTTTCCAAAAATGGAAAATACGGATATCAATAAACTGTGCAGATAAATACGCTAACATCGATGCCAAAACAGCCAGAGGAGATAATCCAAAAACCTGAGAGAATATTTTATTATCTATTGGAGAACTTGCAATTGCTGGAGCTAGATCAGAAACTAAAATAATCAACATGGAAAAGAAAGAAGCAAATATACCAGCAATGACTACTTGGTTGGCTTTTTTCTTTCCGTAGATTTCTGATAATATATCTGTAATCAAAAATGTAATTGGGTAAGGTAAAAT
>CAJXVT010000024.1 GCA_913062575.1 uncultured Flavobacteriaceae bacterium
TCAACATTTTCATATACAGAAAGTTCATCAATTAAATTAAAGTTCTGAAACACAAAACCAATATTTGCTTTTCGTAAACCAGCACGTTCTTTTTCGTTGAATTTTGCAACTTCTGCTCCATCAAAAAGATAGCTTCCATCGTTTGGAGCGTCTAATAATCCTATAATATTTAATAAGGTAGATTTCCCACAACCTGATGCACCCATAATTGAGACAAATTCACCTTCTTTTACTTCTAAACTTAATTTATTTAAAGCAGTCGTCTCTACTTCTTCTGTTCTATATACCTTTGCTAAATCTGTTATTTTTATCATTTTAATGTGTTTTTTAATGTGTTTTATTCGACTATACTCGAAATTTAAATTACTTTGTTACTAATTAATATTTATTTCTTCAACATCTTTATAATCATCATAGCTAGATGTTATTACTTTATCACCTTCTTGTAAGCCTTCTAAAACTTCGTAATAAAAAGGGTTTGCTCTACCAATCTTAATGTCTCTTTTTACTGCTTTGTTATCCGAATTCAAAACAAAGACCCAGTTACCATTTGTGCTTTGATAAAACATTCCTTTAGAGATTAACAGTGCTTTTGTTTTTCCTGATAAAAAAACTTTACTTTTTAAAGACATACCTCTTTTTATATTTTCAGATATATTCTCTTTAGTAAATAATAATTCAACAGTAAATTGCCCATTCACTACTTCAGGGTATATTTTAGAGATTTTGATTTCATAATTTTCTCCATTCACAGCAACACTTCCTTTAATCCCTTTTTTAAGCTTAGAAATATAATATTCATCAACATTTGCAACGAGCTTAAACCCATCTAAAACATCCATTTTCCCAATTGGTTGGCCTTGATTATAATTTTCTCCTAAAATTGGATTAAAAGACGACAACAAGCCATCAACTGGTGCCTTAACAGTGAAATTCTCTTTGTTTTCACGTAATAGCTCTATGCTTTTCTGCATATTCGATAGCGATAAGTTAATACGAGATAATTGTACATCTCTACTCATTTTTTCTTCTGAAACCCTTTTCTTTATGACATTGTTTCTTTCTTTTTGAAATGAATATTCTTGTTCCGATTTTTGATAATCATTTTTAGCAATGATACCTTTACCGTACAATTTTTTATCTAAATCATATTGGCGTTTTGCATTTCTATAATCGTTGTTAATACTTAATAATTGTTGATCTAAACCTAACTGTTGATTTTTAATACTAACACGTAAGTTTCTTAGATTATTTATTTGCTCAATCATAGCCGTTTCTTGCGTTAAGTAATTCAGCTCTGCATTTGGATTATATACTTTTAACAAAGGAGTTCCCTTTTTTACCATCTGTCCACTTTCAACGAAAATTTCTGAAACAGAACCTCCTTGAATAACATTTAATAATACCGTTGTTTTTGGTTCTACCCTACTGTTAAACAAAATAACATCCTCAAAATCTCCACGTATAACTTCTCGTATACTTAAGGTATCTTTTTTAATGTTGACTTGCTTTTTACGGGTTAAATTCATAAAAACAATACTTGCTAATAGTACTATAGGAATTCCCCATATTAACATCTTTCTTGTTGTTTTGTTTTTTGGTTGTATTTGTTTGTCCATTGTAATATCTATTCGTTTGGCATAACTAAGGCCATAAATGTGCCAACAAAAGAATAAGCACGTATTCAACTGGCAGTTAACGAGTTAGGTGATTTAAGTTTTTTTAACGTGTTCGTATACGAACAATTACTTGTTCGTATACAAACAATTTACTAACTATGTACTATGAGAAAAAAAGACGCTACAATATTAATTGTTGATGATGACGACGATATTTTGTTTTCTGCAAGAATAAGTTTGAAAAAATATTTTTCTGAAATCATAACTTCTAATAATCCTAAGAAGATTAGCAATCATTTAACTGAACAGACAATTGACGTTGTTTTATTGGACATGAATTATAGAATCGGTTATGAAGATGGTAAAGAAGGTTTGTATTGGTTAAAACACATTAAAGAAGTTAGCCCAGAAACTACAGTAATCTTAATGACTGCTTTTGGTAATGTGAAATTAGCGGTTGAAGCAATTAAAAATGGTGCAACAGATTTTATTCTAAAACCCTGGAATTCAGAAAAATTATACGGAGTTGTAAATGCAGCAGTTGAATTGGCTAGATCTAAAAGAAAAAACACACAATTAGAAACAGTTCAACAATTAAATGACAAACATTTTCACAATCAAACTGAACATATTATTGGTAATTCTCCTGCCATGCAATCTGCTGTTGATTTAGCTCAAAAAGTAGCTCCAACTGATGCTACTATTTTAATTTTGGGAGAAAACGGAACAGGAAAATTTGTTTTTGCGAAAGAAGTACATTTAAAATCAGAACGTAAGAATCATCCTTTTATTCATGTTGATTTAGGCTCGTTAAATGAAAATTTATTTGAAAGTGAATTATTTGGTTATGTAAAAGGAGCATTTACAGACGCTCATAAAGACACAATTGGTAGGTTTGAATTGGCAAAAGGAGGTACTATTTTTTTAGATGAGATTGGAAATTTACCCTTACACTTACAATCAAAATTATTAACAGTTGTTCAAAATAAAAAAGTAACGCGCTTAGGTGAAGGAAAGGAACGTGATATTGATGTGAGAATTATTTGTGCTACGAATGCAGATATTCATCAAATGGTAGATGAACAAACGTTTCGTCAGGATTTATTGTTTAGAATAAATACTATTGAATTGAACTTACCACCGTTACGAGACCGAATTGGAGATATTGAATTACTTGCCAACCATTTCTTAACAAAATTGAATCATAAATACAGAAAAAAATTAAACGGATTTAGTAAACAAGCCATTGATGGATTAAAAAACTATCATTGGCCAGGAAATATTAGAGAAATTGAGCACATTGTAGAACGTGCTGTAATTGTAACAGATAATTCTCAAATTCAGTTAGAAGATTTACATTTTTCTAATAAAAAACTAGAAGTTTCTTTAGTTAAAAACTTAAATTTAGACGAAACAGAAAAATTACTAATTGAGCAGGCTTTACAAAAACATCAAGGTAATGTTTCTAGAGCAGCAAAAGATTTAGGAATCAATAGAACTGCTTTATACAGACGACTGGATAAACACCAACTATAAATGGGAAAACATCAACTAACTCAAATTATTCTTAGAATACTGTTCATTGTGGTCAATGGTGTTCTCATTTTCTTCACTTATTCCAAAGGCTATTTAGTAAATGCAATTGGGGTTTCTTTCATTTTTATTTTTCAAGTATTCTTGTTTGTTGATTATATATCAAAACAATTTATTGATATAGAGAAGTCTTTAGACTGTCTTTTATATGATGATTATTCTTATACCATTTCTAAAGAAAAAAGAAAAAACCCTGTCCAAAATAAAACAGCGTTGTTGTTAGAGAAACACAGAAAAAAAAGTCTCTTAAAGACATCTGAAGCATTAATTCTAACTAATATCATCGAAAGTTTAGGGATTGGTATTCTTATATTAAGAAAGAGTACTGATGAGGAAATTGAAATATTTCAAATAAATAATGCCTTTACAAATTTTCTAAAAATCCCCAAATTATACAATTGGAATTTACTTCAAGAAAAAATTGGAAGTTTAACAAGCTTTATTTCAAAGTGGGAAAGTGTTAAACATACCATTACCCTAGATATAAACGGAAACAAAGAAAATTTCTTCTTAAAAACTTCGGTTACACAAACCAATCAGTATGAATATTTAATTGTAAGTCTAGAAACAATTCAACAATTAATTGATAAAAAAGAAAAGGAAGCTTGGTACAAGTTAATGAATGTAATGTCTCACGAAATTATCAATACAATTACACCTATAAGTAGTTTAGCTGAAAATTTAGATTCTCTTTTACAAGAAGAAATAGATGATGAAACATTTCTAGAAATCTCACAAGGATTAAAAATTATAAAACGTCGTTCGCATCACTTAACAGAGTTCGTAAACACTTACAGAAAGCTAGCAGAATTACCATTACCTCAAAAAGAAAAAATAGACCTTACCCATGTTATTCAACATACATTATTGCTTTTTGAACAAGAATTTTCATCGAAAAAAATAGAAATTCAATTTAATAGTTCAATTAAAATAGACATCAATGCAGACAAACGACAAATAGAACAAGTAATTATTAATCTATTATCAAACTGTATCTATGCACTTGTCGATATTGAAAATCCACAAATAACAATAACACTTTCACAAGAAATCAATCGAGTTCATCTAAAAATATCTGATAACGGAATTGGCATTTCTAAAGAAATAAAAGATACTATTTTTGTACCCTATTTTACAACAAGAAAAGATGGGTCTGGTATTGGTCTAACCTTAAGTAAAAGTATTATTGAAGCTCATAATGGTTCAATACGTTTTAAATCCAAAACAGGAGAAACGTCGTTTATAATTACATTCATACACTAAAACTGTAACAATTCAAAAATGTACCTGTCTTTAAGATGAATACAAAAGAATTTAAAAATGAAAAATAGTACAAGAATAGCTGGGTTGTTTATCTGCTTATTTATTACAGTATCACTAACTGCTCAAAAGAGAGTTAATGCAAGTAAAATTATGAGTGATATCAAAAACGGAAAAGATATTACGTATAGAAATGCAACTATCGTTGGTATTTTAGACTTTACCTTTATGGAAGAGCAACAAAAAAAACTACCGAAAAGAAATAAAAGGAATTGGTGGAATAACAGCAAAGACAACAAGATAAAAAAGCAAATTAAGAACAGTATTTCTTTTGAAAATTGTACGTTTGAAGACAATGTTTTTGCCTATATACATGATGAAGACACAAAATATACTTTCGTTGCAAACTTTGAAGACAATGTAACTTTTAAGAATTGTACATTTAAAGAAATGACGATGTTTAAGTATTCTCATTTTGAAGAAAAAGCTGATTTTTCAAACAGCAAGTTCAAAGGAGAATCAACTTTTAAATACGCGGATTTTAAAGGTGATGTCCGTTTTTCTAATACATCATATGGAGAGTCATCAACATTTAAATATTCTATTTTCAGAAATAATGTAAGTTTTGCAAATTCAGTATTTAAAGAATCTGCTACATTTAAGTATGCGAAGTTTAAAGATGGAGTATCTTTTAATAAAACTCGTTTTGAAGAGGATTTAGATATCAAATACACGAAGGTTTCTGGGGATTTTAATATTGCAGGAATGCATGTAGAATATGATATAGATTCTAAATACACTAGCATAAACGGAAGAAAATTTAATTATAACAATTAGTATTGTGTAAGAATTGATTAAATTTAACTGGTAAAAATGCGCTAACAAGTATGTTAGCGCATTTTTAGTATATTGTCATACCCGAATTCTATTTTTATGACTAAACAGCCAACTCGTCTTTTCGATTTTATTTATCATCAAGAACAACAATGTCCTCAAGAAAAATGTTACACTTTTAAAAAACATGGAAAATGGAGCTCTATCTCTACAAGATATTTTTTAGATGAAGCTAACTCTGTTAGTAGAGCCTTATTAAAATTAGGAATCCTAAAGAACGATAAGATTGCTGTAATCAGCACTAACAATAGACCAGAATGGCACGCGCTAGATATTGGTGTTTTACAAATTGGTGCACAAAACATTCCCTTATACCCTACTTTATCAGAAAAAGACTATCAGTATATCTTAAATCATTCTGATGCTTTGTATTGTTTTGTTTCAGATAAAGATTTGCTTGAAAAAGTGAATGCTGTTAAAGAGAACACAAATTTAAAAGGCGTCTTTACTTTTGATGAAATTAATACAGAAACTGACTGGAATACCTTTTTAAAACTAGGAGAATCATTGGATAGTCAAGCAAAAGTAGATGCACTAAAAGAGAGTGTTTCAGAAAATGATTTGGCTACAATAATTTACACTTCTGGCACAACAGGAACTCCTAAAGGCGTTATGCTTTCTCATAAAAATATTGTTCAAAATACGTTAGTAAGCGCAAATGCTTTGGACTTAACTGGAAGTAATTATAGAGTTATTTCGTATTTACCTATAAGTCATATTTTTGAGCGTTTTGCTTCTTATTATTACCATTATATGGGATTTGAAGTGCATTTTGCTGAATCTATTGATAAGTTAGGTGATAACTTAAAGGAAATAAAACCTCATTTTATGCCAGTAGTTCCAAGGCTTTTAGAAAAAGTGTTTGATAAAATTGTGGCTAAGGGAAATGAATTAACAGGGTTAAAGAAAGGACTCTTCTTTTGGGCTTTAAAATTAGGTGAAAATTATAAACCTTATAATAAGAATAGTTCATGGTATTATTTTAAATTACGTATTGCCAGAAAATTGATTTTCAGTAAATGGAAAGAAGCTTTAGGAGGGAAATTAAAATTTATGGTTTCTGGAAGTGCCCCTTTGCAAGAAAAGTTAATCAATGTTTTTACAGCTGCGGGAATACCAATTTATGAAGGGTACGGAATGACAGAAACGTCACCAGGTGTTTCTATTAATGATTTAAGAAATGGTGGTTTTAAAGTGGGAACTGTTGGTAAAGTTTTAAAAGATATTGAAGTGAAAATAGCCAAAGATGGTGAGATTCTTGTTAAAGGTTCTAATATAATGCTGGGCTATTATAAGAATGAAGAGCTAACAAAAGAAACTATAAAGAATGGCTATATACATACTGGAGATATTGGCACACTTGATGAAGAAGGATTTTTAAAGATTACTGATCGTAAAAAGGAGATGTTTAAGACATCTGGTGGTAAGTACATTGCGCCAGCAGTTTTAGAAAACAGTTTAAAACAGTCTCGTTTTATTGAGCAAATAATGGTCATTGGAGAAAGTCAGAAAATGCCAGCTGCATTAATTCAAGTAAATTTTGATTTTGTGCAAGAATGGGCAAAACGACATGAGTATGAAATAACTGATGTAACATCTGATGTAAAATTGATGTTTAGAATTCAAAAAGAAATTGATATTTGCAACAGAGACTTTGGTAATTGGGAACAAATTAAAAAATTTGAGATTACTTCAGATGAATGGACAATTGAAGCAGGTCATTTAACACCAACAATGAAAATTAGACGTAAAATCATCAAAGAAAAATATCAAGATTTATTTCAAAAAATATATAACTCATAGAGTTATATACACTTACGGTCTACTTGCAAAATCGCCTTATTTTTCATACTTTGCATCTCTTCAAATAATTATTTTATGTCTGCAAATATTACGCGTTTATTCGAGTTTCCTTATTATCAATTAGAGAACTTTAGTTTAGACAAAGCTCTTACCTCTTTTAAAGATGGAAAATGGAATTCAATTTCTACACAAGAATACATCAACCAAGCAAACCTAATTAGTAGAGGTTTATTAAGATTGGGTATCAAAAAAGATGACAAAATTGCTGTAATATCTACAACTAATAGAACAGAATGGAATATAATAGATATTGGTATTTTACAATTAGGTGCTCAAAACGTGCCTATCTACCCTACTATATCTAAAGAAGATTACGAATATGTTTTAAATCATTCTGGAGCTATTTATTGTTTTGCATCAGACGAAACAATTTTAGAAAAACTAAATCAAATAAAAGGAAACACACAATTAAAAGGTGTGTATACTTTTGATGACATTGAAGGAGAACATAATTGGGATGAAGTTTTACAGCTTGGTAAAGACGAAAGTAATCAGCCAGAAGTTGAAACTTGTAAAGATGCGGTTAGCACGAATGATTTAGCAACTTTAATTTATACTTCTGGAACAACAGGAAGACCAAAAGGAGTTATGTTATCTCACGGTAATATAGTTTCTAATGTATTAGCAAGTCAAAAAAGAGTTCCCTTACGTTTTGGAGAAACCAAAGCATTAAGCTTTCTTCCAATTTGTCATATTTTCGAAAGAATGATTTTATATCTATATCAATACTGTGGTGTAGAAATTCATTTTGCTGAATCTATAGAGAAAATGAGTGATAACCTTAAAGAGGTTCAACCACATGTGATGACAGCCGTTCCTAGATTGTATGAAAAAGTATTTGATAAAATATATGGTCGTGGAGCTGATTTAAAAGGAATCAAACAAAAATTATTTTATTGGGCAATTGATATTGGGTTACAATATGAGCCTTATGGAGCTAATGGATGGTGGTACGAAAAGAAATTAGGTCTAGCTCGTAAATTAATATTTTCTAAAATTAAAGATGGCTTAGGAGGTAAATTAGACTTAATGGTTTCTGGTTCTGCAGCATTACAACCACGTTTAACTAGATTTTTTGCAGCTGCAGAAATGCCAATTATGGAAGGTTATGGATTGACTGAAACTTCTCCTGTAGCTTCTGTAAACGATCAAAGAAATGGTGGTTTTAGAGTTGGAACTGTTGGACGAATTTTAGATGGTGTTGACGTTAAAATTGCAGAAGACGGAGAAATATTAATAAAAGGTCCAAACATTATGCTTGGTTATTACAAAGACCCTGAAAAAACAGCTGAAGTAATGACTGGTGATTATTTTCATTCTGGTGATATTGGAGAAGTCTCTGAAGATGGATTCTTGAAAATTACGGATCGTAAAAAGGAAATGTTTAAAACCTCAGGTGGTAAATATGTAGCACCTGCTTTAATAGAAAATCAATTAAAGCAATCTCGTTTTATAGAACAGGTAATGGTTATTGGAGAAAATGAAAAAATGCCTGCTGCAATTATTCAACCAAATTTTGAATTTGTAAGTGAATGGGCAGAAAGACATAATATTACTTTAAAAGATAATGTTGCATTGGCTTCAAACGAACAAGTAATTAAAAGAATTGAAGAGGAAGTAACTGTTTGTAATTCAAATTTTGGGAAATGGGAAACTATAAAGAAATTCGAATTAACTTCAGATGAATGGTCTATTGATAGTGGACACCTTACTCCTACTATGAAAATGAAGCGTAAAATCATTAAAGAGATTTATAAAGATTTATTCGAAAAGATATATAGAGGATAACAATGTTTAAAATAAACCTATATTTATTTATAGTCCAAAAGCTCCTATTTTAGGGGCTTTTATTGTTTTTTATAGAAATTTATTTTAAAAATGTAACCTTTCAATTAATCACAGGTCTTCATTATAACTAACTAACAAAAATACGTCAGCTTGAAACAATTATCAGACGAGGAATTAATGCAAACTGTATCAGAAGGAAACTTAGATGCAATGACATATATTTTTGAACGCTACAATGTTCGTTTGTATAATTTCTATTATCAAATGGTAAAAGACGTAGCAATTTGTGAAGATTTGACACAGAATGTTTTTTTAAAAGTGATCAAATACAAGCATTCATATAAAGGAGGGAAATTTGCTTCTTGGATTTTTAAAATAGCACGTAATTTATTTTACGATCATTATCAAGAGCAAAAGAAAACACAAGCGTTTGAAGACATAGATGATGTAACTGGAGAATTAGATGAAGAAACGATTGAAAAAGAAGAAGAAGTAAGTCATTTAATGAGAGTTTTAAATAACTTAAATGAAAAGGACAAAGAATTGATTGTTATGAATAGAATAAACGGAATTAAATACGAGCAAATAGCTGAGATTGTTGGAAGTAATACAACTGCTGTTAAGACTAAGATTCATAGAATCGTACAAAAATTAAGAACAAATTATTTTGAAACACTAGCCTAATGAACTGTACAGATATAGAAAATAAACTAGTAGATTATATTGATGGTGTTTTATCAGAAAATGAAACCAAAACAATAAACAAACATATTGAATCTTGTAGTTCTTGTAAGAACGTTTTTAATGAAACCAACGAATTGATAAACGCATTTACAAATGAAACTGTAGCTCAACCTACATCGAACTTAAAAACTTCGTTTGAAGAAATGCTAGCGCAAGAAAAGAAAAAACAACCTAAAGTTATAGCATTACAGCCTGCTAAAAGGAATTCGTACAAGAGCGTATTACAAATAGCAGCAAGTGTAGCCATATTGTTTACAGGTTATTTGCTAGGTGGATATCAGGAAAGTCAAAATTCTCAAAAAGAGATTGCAACGTATCAAACTGAGCAAAAACAATTAAAAGAGAATATGCTATTGGCAATGATTGATAATTCATCTCCAAGTACAAGAATAAAAGCGGTTAATTATACGGAAGAATTAACAACCCCAGATACAAAAATTTTAGAAGCATTAATAGATCGTATGCATAACGATTCTAATAGTAATGTACGCTTGTCTGCAGCAGAAGCACTTTCTAAATTCACAGATTCTGAGCTCGTTAAAACTTCATTAATACAAACATTAACAACAGAGAAAAATCCAAGTATTCAAGTTGAAGTTATTCAAATTTTGGTGCAAATTCAGGAAAAAAGAGCGCTCGATCCAATGAAAAAAATATTGGAACAACCTGAAGCACCAGACTATTTAAAAACTCAAGTAAATATTGGAATTGCTCAATTAATTTAAGAATAAAAATTTAATAAAAAACATATAATGAAAACACTAAAAATAACACTATTCCTATTCTTATGCACATTTATTGCACAAGCACAAGAAACATACAAACACTCTTTATCTGGAATTAAAAAAGTAAAATTTTATACAGATACAAGTATCGATTTAACAGTTGGTTCCTCTAATGAATTAGTTATATCTGGCTCAAAGAATAGTTATCAAAATAAATCTAGAAAAGAGAAGTCTAAAGGATTAAAAGCATTGTATTCTAATGGTAATGACAATACTGGAAAAGGGTTCGAAGTAACAAAAGATGGTGGTACTTTAATTGTTAAAGATTTAGAATCTTTTATGAAACGAAGTGGTTTTAAAGTTCAATTGCCAAAAGGAATTGATGTGTATTTAAACGCTGGTAACCTTGGACATGTTAAGGTTGATGGAATTACATCAGAAATTGAAATCAAAACAAATATTGGTGATATCGATTTAGTAAATATTAATGGACCAGCAACTGTAAGTACAAATACAGGAACTATTACTGCTGTGTTCTCTACTATAAATCAATCAAACCCAATCTCATTTAGTACTGCAACTGGAGATGTAGATGTAAGCATCGCTAGCAATACAAAAGCAAACTTATCTTTAAAGTCAACAATAGGAACTGTGTATACAGATTTTAATTTTAAAGTCAAAAAAAGCAAAGGATTAAGCCCTGTTGGAAATCCAAGAAAAATTTCAACAGAGTTAAATAACGGAGGTGTTCTAATCTCTTTAAAGTCTACAACTGGTAACGTTTACCTAAGAAAAAAATAATCACAATCACATAATAAATAACTCCGCTTCGAAATATAAAACATCCGAAGCCTAGGATAAAACTGTCAAAATTTAAACCAAAACATCATGAAAAAAATCATAGCAACAGCAATCATTTTAGTAGTAACAATTACAATGAATGCACAACGAAAAGTAGAGAAATCGGTAAATGTTTCAAAAACTCAAGCCCTATTTGTAAACTTCAAATTTGCAAATAACATTGAAGTAAAACAATGGAATAAAAATAAAATTGAAGTTAAAGCAACAGTAAGCATTAATAATGGTGAAGGTGATAAACATTTTAGCCTAAAAACTGAAAAAGAAAATGGAGAATTAAAAATCTATTCAGATTTTGGTGACTATTTTAAAAGAAAGAAAAGTTGGAATTCGAGTAATAAAACTGAAATAAACTATGTGGTGTATGTTCCTAAAAACGCAACATTACGTGTAAAAAGTATTTCGGGTAGTTTAGAGTCAGATTCTTATACTGGAAACCTAACAACAGAATTGATTTCTGGTGATATTACCTTGAAAAAATACGCTGGAGTAATGAAGTTAAAAACAGTAAGTGGTGATGTAGATGTTACTATTAGTAAAGCAAAAGTAAATGCAAAAACCGTTACTGGAACAATTTATAGTGATTTAACAATTGACACTTCTTATAAAGAAAACAAATCATATAGCAGTAAAGTAAGAGGAACTGTAAATAACGGTAGTAAAGAGTTAAAAATGACTACTGTTTCTGGTAATATCTATATGCGTAAAGTAAAATAGTTATCAATAAAACAACCTGCAAAGCCTCACTATTTGTGAGGCTTTTTTTTAACCAAAAATAGTATCAAAATAAAAGTAATGAGTAAGTATATTTTAAAAATCAGCCTCTTTTTAGTACTTCTTTCTAGTTGTCAACATAAAGAAACCATCACAGAAATTTCCCAAATTAGTATCGCTACCAAACATACTATCGCATCTGAGATATTAAAAGAAGATCGTCAAATTTTAATTTCATTACCGGATGGTTATGAAAAAACAACAGCCAATTATCCAGTGTTAGTATTAACAGATGGAGTTCAAAATATAAAACATGCCATTGGTTCTATTGAATTATTAACTAGAACAGGAAGTATTCCTCCAATAATTGTAGTTGGTATTAAAAGTAACGACAGAACAAAAGACTTTTCACCAACAGTAAGTAAAAATAGTCCTGGAAGTGGTAATGGTCCTAAGTACTTAGATTTTATAGAAAATGAAGTATTGCCTTTTGTACATACAAATTATAGAACGCATCCTTTTACTATTTTAGAAGGACATTCTTTAGGTGGCGTATTTACAGCATATGCATTACTAGAAAAACCAGATTTGTTTGATGCTCATCTTATTATGAGTCCGTCATTTTGGTGGAACAACGAAGAGTTTATTAAAAAATCGGGAGCGTTTTTTAAGGCGAATCCAGGTTTAGACAAAGCTATCTATTTTAGTATTGGTGAAGACGAATCAAGTTCTAAATGGGGAATGCGGAAAGAATTATCAAAATTTGTTGATTCTTTAAAAGCAAACAAACCCAAAAACCTTCGTTTTAAACATACAGAATTCGAAAATGAAGGACATATGTCTTCTCCTCTGTTGGGAACTTATTTTGGCTTAAAATGGATTTTTTCTGATATGTTATATACAGATGAACAAGTAAAAAACTATACAGATAAAGCCTTTTTAGCCCACGAACAAAAAATGATGGACAAGTATGGTTCAGAAGCAAAACAATCTGCAGAATCTTATGTGATGCTATCAAATTATGTAAGCTCAAAAAAGAAGTATAAAAGCGCTATTACTATTTTAAAAAGAGGAGTTGAAGCTTACGACTATGATATTTTCTTAAAATATAATTTAGCAAAAGCATATCAAAAAGATAAAAATATACCAGCAGCAATAGCAACATATAAAGCTGCTATTGAAACTTCTAAAAAGCACAAATTTGGGTACGAAGATCGATTGCAAAAAGAGATTGATAAATTAGAAGAAGAATCTATTTTAAAAAAAGGATTGGATATCGTTTTTAAAAAAGGTTCAGAACAATTGAATGAATTAGATAAACTATTGGTTGAAAATATTATTACTGATTCTGAAAAGAAGATTCGTGCCTTATTAACAACACTTCCAAAAGATATAAAAGTAGTTGTTTCAATTACATCTGACACTATAAACCAACTAAACGGAATTAACGGAAGAACAGAACGAAATAATACTGCATTGGTATTTATAGAAGTTTCTAAAACATATCCTAAAGGAATAACTGCAGCAATAAAGAATGGACTTGAGATTATTGTTTATCATGAATTTCATCATTTATCAAGAGGTTGGGCAATTAGAGACAATAAATTTAGGCAAGGAATTGATATAGCAGCAATTAACGAAGGTTTAGCTATTGTCTTTTCTGAAAAGTATACCAATAAAAAATTGAAAGCAAATGCATTTACCAATGAAACTTATACTTGGGTAGAAGAAATATTAAAACTCCCTAAAAATGCCAACTATGGCAAGTGGATGTCTAGACATCCAGATGGAAGAACTGCAATTGGTTACAGAACTGGAAATTATGTTGTAACAAAAGCGCTGCAAAAATCTAATAAAAACATTCTTGAATTAAGCAAGTTAAGTCCAGAAGAAATCTATAAACTAGCAGGCTATACTATTAAAAACTAAACAATACTGGTGTTAAAACTTCTTTAAAGTCGAGAATTGAAAACATTTATCCGCGAAAAGAAGAATAAATATTCAAACAAATTAACCTATGAGTGCCTTGCAATATTGTAAGGCATTTTTTAAATCAACTACTTACAATATTCAAGAACTCAAAATAACACCTCTTTGGCATCAAAACCACAGAAGAGACACAAACAGAATCTTGAGCTTACTTACCCCACTCTAAATAGCTAAAAAAGGCCTTCTTAATTACTGATTACACCTTAACTCAGCCCTGTCCATATAGATATGTTTGGTGTGAATTCATTGGTTATTTTTGATCGACACCACTTCTTTAAAACATCTTGTACTTAGCTTAATCAAAAGAACCATCCAAAGAGGAAAAGTGCAAAACTAAAAACATTTCGACGACATAAATCTTCAGTTTAACAAACATAAAATACAATTAATCGAATTGAACAGAAAACTTTGTATTGTTAAGGTAACTTGTCAAAATATATAAGGTAAATTTCAAATGAAGCAACTAAGCATATTATTAATTGAAGATGATGTAATTGAGGTAATGAAATTTAAAAGAACAATTGCTACTTTAAATTTAAGTCACAAAATAGTAGAGGCTAATAATGGACTTCAGGCACTTGATATTTTAAATAATAAAGACTACTTACCAAATATTATTTTATTGGATTTAAACATGCCGATGTTAAATGGTGTGGATTTTTTAACAATAATAAAAAACGATAAAACATTAAAATATATTCCTACAATTATATTTACCACCTCTAATAATCAAAAAGATTTTAAAGAATGCTATAAAAACGGAATTGCAGGATACATGTTAAAACCTTTAAAATATAAAGACTATGTCATAAGGATAAAACAAATATTATCGTATTGGAGCTTTAATGAACAATTGGTAATTTAAATGCTTTATTTTATTAAAAAATATTCATTTAGGTATAAATAAACAGATACAAAATCATGAGGCACCAAACTAAAAAAAACACATAAACAACTAATTAACAAGGTAATAACCATATAGCTAATTATTTTAATTCAGAAATAAATAAAAGAGCCTTTAGGTACCTTATATCTAATTCATCATTAGAAAAATGAAAGAGAATGATAAAATCAATGCTGAGTTTCGTATCTTATACACGATGAGCGAAAAGAAAATTGAAATACAACAACAAATTAAAATGCTTCAAGAGGCTCTTAATGATGAAAAAAAGACTAGGAAGAAAGCTAAAAAAATCACGCTGATTAAAAGTGAGGAAAAACCAATCTTTAATGCAAGAGAGCTTATTGAAGAATACAAAAAAATTCAGATGATTGTGGATACTGCCAGTGTTCTCATATCTGAAATTAATATCAAGGGATATTTCACCTACGCAAATCCATTATTTTTAAAAACAATAGGCTATTCAATGGAGGAGCTAAAGAAAATCCATTCTTCGAAATTTATCAAAGAGAGTCACCTAGCCAAAGTCTATGCCTTTTACAAGAATCTATTCGATAATAAAATACCAGATGGTATCAATGAAATCCCTGTAGTTACCAAAGAGGGAGAGATTGTATGGGTTGAGCAAAATGTAAAATTCAATTTTAAGCCGAACGGATATCTTCAAAATATCATTACTGTAGGAAGAAATATTACAAAACAAAAAATTGCCGAAATTGCTTTAAAGAAAAGTAACGAGAATAAAGTCATTATTGAGAAAGAGCTTGTTAAAAAACAGGAGAAATTTAAGTTGATTGTCGAAAATGTCAGTGTTCTCATTTATGAATCCAATTATCAAGGTTATTTTACCTATGCAAATCCTTCAATCGTTAAGATGACAGGTTATTCATTAGAAGAGCTAAAAAAAATGCATTATTTGGAATTGATCGAAGAAAATCATAAAGACAAATTGCTAGCATTTTACCAGAATCAAATCACTCAAAAAAGATCAAATGCCTACATTGAGCATCCTATAGTTTCAAAAAAAGGGAAGATACACTGGATTGGACAAAATGTAAACTTCATGTTTAAGTCGAATGGGCAAATCAAAAATGTCATAACCATAGGAAGAGAAATCACAAAACAAAAAATTGCCGAAGTTGCATTAAAAAAAAGTAAAGAGAATAAAGCCATTATTGAGAAAGAGCTTATTAAAGAACAGGAAAAGCTACAGATGATTGTGAAAACTGCCAGTGCACTAATATCTGAATCTGATGGCAAAGGTTATTTTAATTATGTAAATCCTGAAGGGATAAAATTAACGGGCTATTCTTTAGAGGAACTAAAAAAAATGAATTTTTTAGATTTGGTTGAAGAAAGTTACAAAGGTAAAGCGTTAGTGTTTTTCAAGAATATACTAGAGCAAAAAAAATCCAAGAACTACATTGAGTTCCCTGTACACACTAAAGAGGGAAGCATAGTATGGCTTGGACAAAATTTAACATACAGTTTTAATTCCGACGGAAGCCTCCAGAGTGTCATAACTGTAGGAAGAGATATTACAAAACAAAAGCTTGCCGAAATTGCTTTGAAGAAAAGTGAAGAGAATAAATCCCTTTTTCAAAAAAAGCTTATAGAAGAACAGATAAAGTATAAACTAATTGTTGATAATGCAAGTGTCCTCATTTCTGAATCTGATTACAAAGGTGATTTTTCCTATGTAAATCCTGCTGCCATCAAGAAATTGGGTTATTCATTTGAGGAGATTACAACCATGAATTTCATGGATTTTGTTGAACATAGTCACAAAAAAAGAGTACAAGTATTTTACAAAAACCAAATCACTCAAAGAATAAAAGATAGCTACATTGAACTTCTTGCACTTACTAAAAAAGGAGAAGAGATATGGTTTGGGCAAAATGTACAATTTGTATTTAATTCGAAAAGACAAGTAGAAAAAATCATCACTATAGGAATAGATATTACCTCTGAAAAAAAACAAGCTGAGTTAATTCAACAACAAAAAAAGCAATTAGATATTATTGTTGATAATTCTACTTTTGGTATTGCTTTAGTAAAACAGAACAAGATCATGAAATGTAATGGAGCATTTCATAAATTATTGGGTTATACTGAAAATGAAATGACTGAACTTACAATTGACAAGGTCTCACACCCAGAAGATGTAAAAGAGTATGAAAGTATGATCACAAAAATGGAATCTGGAAAGGGTGATAATTATACTAGTCAAAGGAGATTTATACAGAAAGATGGAATGATAGTTTGGACAAAAACTAAGGTTGAAGCAGTTAGGTCTGTAAATGGTAATTTAAATTATCATCTTGTATTTGTTGAAGATATCACAAAAGAAAGAGAAGACACACTGAAAGAGAAGGTTATAAATGATATTGCAAAAGCTATTTTAGGTAAAATTAACACATATGACATTGCTTGGGAAATTGTAAATAGAATTGCCAATTATCTTGGTTCAAGTGACTGTGTTATATATTTATATCAGAGTAAAACAAACTCTTTAGAACAAATTGCGGCTTATGGTAAAAAAGTAAATCAGAAACAAGTTATTAATAAATTAAGCCTACAAGTAGGAACAGGAATTGTTGGACATGTTGCCAAGACAAGAAAAGCAGAAATTATTAAAGACACTTCAAAAGACAAAAGATATATAGTTGACGATAATAATAGGTTTTCAGAAATAGTAGTTCCTATTATATCAAAAGGAAAAATTATTGGTGTAATAGATTCTGAGCATAATGATCGAAATTACTTCACCCCAAAACATTTAGAGACATTGTCAGAAATTGCAAAAATTGTATCTAATGAATTAGAGAATGCAATGATCCGTGACCTTAAAAATAAAGCTGAAGAGGAAAACATAATATTATTAAATGAATTAGAGAAAAGTAACATTGAACTACAAGAATATGCACATGTAGTTTCTCATGATTTGAAATCACCTTTACGAAGTCTTGATGCATTAATAAACTGGATAAAAGAGGACAATTATGATAAATTCGATGCTCAAAGTATGAAGAATTTTAATCTGATTGAATTAACACTTGAAAACATGGAGCAATTAATATCTGATGTATTAAATTACTCTAGTGTTGTTTCTGACACTTCTAATCAAGAGTTAGTAGATTTAAATCAAATTGTAAAATCTATTATTGAAGATTTTCAATCATCGTCTAATGCCTCTATTAAGATACAAAATGATCTACCAGTATTAAAGGGAGAAAAAACACGTTTAAAACAACTTTTTCAAAACTTAATTAGTAATGCTGTTAAGTTTAGTGACAAAAAAAAGGGAGTTGTTTTAATAGATTACTTAAATAACAAAACTCATCACAAGTTTTCAGTAAATGATAATGGTATTGGAATTCAAAAAAAATATTTTGATAAAATATTTGAATTATTTAATTCTTTAAACAAAACTAAGGGATCTACAGGTATTGGTTTATCAATTGTAAAAAAGATTGTTAAATTTCATAATGGAGATATTTGGTTAGAATCTGAAATTGGAATCGGTACAACTTTTCATTTTACAATAAAAAAATAGTAAAGCCCCAAATATCAACGACATCAGAGAGTTATTAGGTGGGGATCAAAAATGAATTAACTGTTATTTTCTTAGAAACATATACAAAATAAACGCTTTATTTCAAAAACACTCATAAATGGTTGATGTGATATTAATGCTCTCTAAAAACGCTAACTATGGTAAATGAATATTTAAATATCCAGATTGTAGAACAGCAATTGGTTACAGAACTGGAAATTATATTGTAACAAAAGCGTTTCAAAATCTAATAAAAACATTCTTGAATTAAAAAAGTAAAGTCCAAAAATAAATTTACATACTTGCAGGATATACAATTAAAAGTTAAACTCCTACTAATTAAAAGCAATATAAACACTACGTTTTTAATTTTCATTAATATTCAGAATGTTAAATCACGTGAAAATACTTATGTATATTTCATTCTTTTTACTATATTTGCAAAGTATTTATTTCTAGGAATTTATTCCTAACCCCTTAAAATTGATATTACAAACATCCCTTAGTTTGTTAGATAGACTCCCTTATGTTTATCAGAAAAAAAATCTAAATAATTCCCTTAAAATTAGATTTAAACACAGTTTTAACAGTAATATATAATTGCCAAATTATGAGAATTATCATTATAATGACATGCCTTTTGGTATGCACATTTGCAAATGGTCAAATCATATTTTCTCATGAAAGAGAAATACAAGGGAAAGAAAATTATAACATCAACGAGTTAGATTTCTTTAACCACACAGATGGACTACGCCTCTCTGGCACCTTAATTAGTCCCAAAAATCCTTATAATAAAATCATTATTATTGTTCCAGGCTCTGGAAAAGACACACGTTATGCCCATCATAATTTAGCCTCTTCATTTTTAGAAAATAATATTGCCGTATATCGTTTTGATGAGCGCGGTGTTGGGAAATCTCAAGGGCATTTTACTTCTGCAATAGATCGTTTAACTGATGACATTTCTTATGCAATAAAACATCTAAAATCTTTGGCTGTTTTTAAGGATAAAGAAGTTGGGATTTTAGGCCATAGTTTAGGCGGAATGGCTTCTGTAATTGCTACAAATAATAGTTTTAACTCTACTACAAAAGTCGACTTTCTAATACAGATTGCTTCACCAGTAAAAAATTTCTCAGAAGCTTCAAAATATCAAATCAAAACCTTACCCCGATATAAAATTAAAAATAAATCTGAAAAAGAAATTGTTTCCTTGTTTGATGCATTACTGCAAATAACCAAGAAATACAAACATCAAAATATAAGTGATATTGCTCTAAGAAATAAAGGCATTGAAATCATAAAACAAAAAGGATTTCAATTACAAGACATTAAGTTTTGGAGTTATACACATATTACCCTCTTTAAACAAGATTATGAAACTGTCTATAAGCAGCTTCAAATTCCGACAATTTATCTTATTGGTACAAAAGACCAATTTGTAAACCCTCTTTCGGAAGTAGACTTGTTAAAAAAATACAACAACCCCTTCATAACGGTAAAAGTAATGGACAATTTAAACCATTATTTAACCGCAGGAGCTTTAAAGCCCAATGCTATTTATAGTATTGACAAAAAGGCAACTGAAACGATTATAAACTGGGTACAAAAAATTTAAATTTTAAGAATATAAGTTTTAAGTACAGAATATAATCAAAAAGAGACGAACCACAGGTCCCTATAATGTGGTGTTGCTAGTTAAATCCCTACTGTATTAGCAATTGTGTAAACATCGTTTTTTCAATTTTAAATTTTATAAAAGCAGTTAAGAACAGTTTAAAGCTATCGCTTTTTATTGCCTTAACATATAAGATGTTAACCCCTCCTAATCGGCATCTGTTCTTATGAGCAGGTGCTTTAGGAAGGATAATAAAAATGAAAAAATTAATAGTAATCCTTAAACACAAATAGTATGAAAAATGTAGGAAAATTAGTAGCAAGCTTATTCTTAATTGGAATTGTTACTGTAAATGCTCAACAGAGCAGACAAGCTGGAGTAGGAATTCTTTTAGAAATGAAACCTATTTTACAAATGAACATGGAATCTCCAGAACAAATTAACTTTGTATTTAACAATACAAATGAATTTGCAAACGGAATTACCAAAAAATCTGCAACCGTTTTAAAAATCACTTCTACTGTAAAATGGGAGCTATATGCTGTTGGTAGATCTACAGGGAAAAGTCCAAATGGGAAAACATTCTGGGATCAAGATAAAAGCTATGGGTCAACCGTAAACTCCGTTGCAGATCTGCCTTTGAGTTTGTTAGAAATCAAACAAAGTCAAATAAACACAGCTACAGAAGGGAGTTTAGCAACCTATGCTGATTATAGCAATAATTTTACGAATCCATTTAGATCTAACGCTGGTAATAGTTTATATGTAGCAGCAGATGGCTCTATCACTCCACCGAACAGAAGTGGAAAGTATATTGCAGGGCAAAGTGGTATTTCAAATGGAGAAAAAAATGATTATATGGCTGCTGGAAGCCATGCTTCTAGTCATAAAAGTGCAACAAATTTCTATTATGAAATTGATTATAGAATTTTACCAGGTTATCCTGCTATTTTTCCAAATGCATTTAATGCTGATGCAACTGTTGCTCAAAATATAGTAGCAAATGCTAATGCAAATACAGTACTTGCTGGTGGTGCAGCAGGAAACGGAAACAAAAGTTATGCAGAACCTGGAGAATATAGAATGTATGTACAGTATGTTTTATTAGAAGATCAATAGAATAAAGAATACTAAAAATAGTAAGAAATTGTATAAACTAATAAGGTTTATACACTATTGTGTATTAAGGATGCATGTAAAAGCGTTGCCATTAGGTGGCGCTTTTTTTTAAAACAAAAAAAACTTTTTTAAAGGTCATCAATGTAGCCTAACTTTCTTTTTCAACAAAACCGGAAACTTCTTTTTAAAACGATTTAACCTCGGAACTGAAACATTTTTCACATAAGGATTGTTTGGATGTAATTGTTCATAATTCTGATGATACGCTTCTGCTTGATAAAATCGTATTAATTCTGTAACCTCAGTCACAATATTCCCTTTATACAGTTGTATGTTTAACTCTTTTATCTTTTCTTTAATGATCTTTTTTTCTTTTTCTGTTTTATAAAAAGCTATTGAACGGTATTGACTTCCATAATCTGGATGCTGTCCATTTTTTGTTGTTGGGTTATGAGAACCAAAAAACACGCTCACCAATGTCTTAAAACTCACTTTTTTTGGATTGTAATACACGGCTACAGTTTCTGAATGACCAGTTCTACCCGTACCAATACTTTTATAGGTTGGGTTTTTCGTAAATCCTCCCGCATATCCAGAAACCGCATCTTCTACTCCAATTACGCTTTCGAAGATCGCTTCTACACACCAAAAACATCCGCTAGCAAAATAAGCTACTTTTAGTTCTTTCTTTTGTGATGCACCTGTTGGTGTTAGTTCAGTAAAGTTTGAAAAACTCATTAAAAACAGGCATAAAAGGGTATGAGTAAAGGCTCTAAATGGGTTTAAAATTTTCATGAATTCTAATTCTATTTTTAAACTTTGTCGTAAGATAAAAAGAAATCATACAATTGTTAAGAACTTTACAATTACCAACTCAAGTTTTTTTGTAAAAGAATTTCGAGTTACTTACATTTGTTTACCTAAAGAATCTACTTTTTTATGAAGCAATTTATAGTATCTGCACGTAAATACAGACCGCAAGTTTTTGCTGATGTTATTGGGCAACAAGCAATTACCAATACGTTAGAGAATGCTATAAAAAATAATCATTTGGCCCAAGCACTACTGTTTACTGGTCCTCGTGGAGTTGGTAAAACGTCATGTGCTAGAATTTTAGCAAAAGCTATTAATCAAGATGATGGTGTTTCTGATGATGAAGACTTTGCTTTCAATATTTTTGAATTAGATGCAGCATCAAACAATTCAGTTGATGATATTAGAAACTTAACAGAACAAGTTAGGATTCCGCCTCAAACAGGAACTTTTAAAGTGTACATTATTGATGAGGTACATATGTTATCTCAGGCAGCATTTAATGCTTTTTTAAAAACCTTAGAAGAGCCGCCTGCTCATGCTATTTTTATTCTAGCAACTACAGAGAAACATAAGATCATACCAACAATTTTATCTCGTTGTCAAATTTTTGACTTTAAGAGGATTAGTGTATTGGATGCTAAAAATTATTTAAAAGTAATTGCCGAAAAAGAAGAAATTACTGCAGATGATGATGCCTTGCATATTATTGCTCAGAAAGCTGATGGTGCTATGCGTGATGCTTTATCTATATTTGATAGAGTTGTAAGTTTTTCTGGAGATAATTTAACAAGAGAAGCAGTTACTCAAAATTTAAATGTTTTAGATTACGATGTATATTTTAATATCACAGATTTGGTATTAGAAAATAAAATACCAGAGGTGTTAGTCGCTTTTAATGAAGTATTATCAAAAGGATTTGAAGGACATCATTTTATTAATGGATTGGCTTCTCACTTTAGAGACTTATTAGTTGCAAAAGACAAAGCAACAATTGAATTATTAGAAGTTGGTGACATTGCTAAAAAGAAGTATTTAGAGCAAGCTACCAAAGCAAATGTACAGTTTTTAATTGCAGCTATTAATAAATCAAACGATTGCGACTTGAGTTATAGAGCTAGTAAAAACCAACGACTTCTTGTTGAATTGACATTAATGCAAATTGCCTCTATCACTTTTGATGGAGAAAAAAAAAAGTCAGCTAACTACATAATTCCTGCTACATTTTTTACGTCACTTTCTCCTGCTGCAAAAGCAATTGCTAAACCTATATTACAAAATAAGGTTGTGCATAAGGTAGAAGAATCGCGTACTCCAATTAAAAAAGCAGTAATACAGAAACCTGTATTAAAAAATGCAACACGTAGACCTTCATCTTTATCATTAAAAAGCATCCATTTAAAAAAGGAAGTAAAATCTGAAGTTGACTTAGAAGAAAACTTTGACAGCCACCCTAAAGATGTGTTTACTCAAAAAGAGCTAGAAAAATCTTGGAAACAGTATCATGCGCAACTTATTGCTAAAGGAAAAAAGAGTATTGCTGCTATTGTAATTTCTAATACACCAAGATTAGGTGAAAATTTTGAAATTGGTTTCGATTTACCTAATTCTCTAATGTCAGATCAGGTAGAAAAAGAAAAGCCAAAACTATTGAAACATCTTAGAGAAGCATTAAATAATTATGCTATTTCTATTTCAATTGTAGTAAACGAAACTGTTACAAAGAAATTTGTTTATACTCCTCAAGAAAAATTCGAAAAGCTTCTAGAAATAAACCCAACACTTTCAAAACTAAAAGATGCTTTTAAATTAGATTTTTAGTATTAATAACTAAAAAAAAGCTTTTCTATTTCTACTATTTTTTTATCTTTAATTTTCATAAAAAAATAGGCATTTGCAGATATTTAAGAAAATTCTAATTGGTATTGCATTCTCTCCAAATTTAAAGGCGAATTTATTTGAAGCCATTCGTATTTCAAATATGTTTAGTGCAAAATTGGTTGCTGTACATGTTGGTAATAAAACAGATGAAAAAAAACAAAAACTTCAATTATTATTAAATGAAGCTCCAAACCTAAACACACCATTAAATACTATTTGGCAAAAAGGGAAACCTGTAAATGTCATATTAGAAACCTGTAAAAATGAAGGAATTGATTTATTAATTTTAGGTGCTTTACAAAAAGAGAACCTCTATAAATACTATGTAGGTTCAATAGCACGTGAATTAACTAGAAAATCTCCCTGCTCTGTTTTATTATTAATCAAACCTTCTGCTATAAGAGTTCCTTGTAAGCATATCGTAGTAAACGGGCTAAAGGATGAAAAAACAAAAGACACGATTAAAACTGCATTTAAAATTGGAAACCAATTAGATTGTAAACGAATTACAATAGTAGAAGAAATTAGTCAGGCAGAACTAGATATCAAAGTTAGTGATGATATCTCGTTACGTAAAGCAACTATTGAAAAAGCAAAAATAAAAAAGCGTGAAGACCTTCGAGTTGAAAACATATTAAGCGAAATTGACTGTAAAGAAACCACCTTGAAAATTCAAAGTATTTTTGGTAGAAGAGGATATTCTATAGGTCATTATGCTAAAATTAAAAGAGCAGATTTATTAATTATGAATGCTCCAAAAAAAATGGGCTTCATAGATAGGATTTTTCCTCACGATATAGAATATATTTTATCAGAATTACCAACCGATCTTTTAATTGTTAAGTAATATGGGTAGAAAAAATTCATTTAAAACATTTGCAAAAGAAATTCCAACAAACATCTTTTCTGGTTTTGTAGTTTCTTTAATTGCACTACCACTTGGATTAGGATTGGCTTTAGCTTCTGGGGCCCCTCCTATTTCTGGAATTATAGCTGCTGTAGTTGGTGGAATTGTTACTGCCATTCTTGGAGGCTCTAATGTAACAATAACTGGACCTGGAAATGGGTTAGTTGTAGTTATTTTAGCAGCTATTACGACACTTGGAAACGGAGACATGCAACAAGGTTTTCTATACACATTAGCAGCCATTGTTGTTTCTGGAATAATAATGATTATTCTCGGATTTCTTAGATTAGGTTCTTTGGGTGATTTTTTCCCTTCATCAGCAATACAAGGAATGCTAGCAGCAATAGGAATAGGAATATTTGCCAAGCAAGTTCATGTAATGCTAGGGAATTTAAACGCTAAAGGCAGTATTATTGAATTGATGTTAGGAATTCCTGAAGGAATCAAATACTATTTCACTACTGATAATCAAAGTGTCTTTTATGCAGGTTCTGTAGGAATTATTAGCTTTTTGATTATGGTTTTTTATAGTAAAATTAGAAACCGATATTTTCAATTAATTCCGGCACCAATGTGGATTGTTGTTTTAAGTGTTGGAATGCATTACTATTACCAATACTTTTCTGTTGCATTATATCCAATAGAAGAAAGTTTATTAATAGCATTACCCAACGATGTAATGTCTAACTTTGCTTTTCCAGATTTTGGTAAATTGCTTGAATTTGACTTTATCAATGCAGTAATAGCAATAACATTAATTGCAAGTATAGAAAGCTTATTAAGTATAAAGGCTGTTGATAAATTAGATCCCTTAAAAAGACGTTCTAATGTAAATAAAGATATTAGAGCCTTAGGTTTAGCTACCGTAATTAGTGGTTTTTTAGGTGGACTGAACGTGGTAACTGTTATTGCTAGAAGTTCTGTGAATGTAAATAACAAAGGAACGAACAGGTCTGCGAACTTCTTTCATGCTATCTTTTTAGTGCTATTTATTTTATTGTTTGCAACTGAGTTACGAAAAATTCCGTTGGCTGCTCTAGCTGCAATTTTAGTATATACAGGCTACAAATTAGCTTCGCCAGAAAATATTAAAAAAGTATTTAGAATTGGTAAAGAGCAATTAATAATTTTCTTAATCACCTTAATAACAACAATTTCAACAAGCTTAATTACTGGTATTTTAGTTGGTATTATTTCAACGTTCTTTATTCATGTAGTTATCAATAAAGACATCATGTTATTTCTTAGAAACTTACTGAAACCAAACGTATTAATGTTTAAGGAAGATGATAAATATTTTGTAAGCATTGATAATTTTTCAAGTTTTTTAAATTTCACAAAATTAAAATCTAAACTAAATCAAATTCCTGAAAACGAAGATGTAATTATTGATTTTTCCTTGTGTGATTTTGTTGATCATTCTGTAATGGAAAACATGAATAGTTATGCAGAAACTTTTAAAAGAAAAGGTGGTCATCTTGAAATAATTGGGCTTGACAACTACTCTACTCGTAGCGATCATCCATTTGCTTTACGTAAAAATATCCCCGATTTTATTAAACCTAAAAAAGGTGTTTTAACCAAAAGACAAAAGTCGTTACAGAAAATTGGAACCGAATTAAATTGGAATTATCTACCATTACAAGAAGAAAAAATATCTGAGCTACCAACTTTTGGCTACTTTAAAACTAGGCAAATAAATAAGGTCTCTAATATTGTATCTAATGATGAGTGTTCGTTTTTTGATGTAGAGTTTTCTGAAGGAGAAATGATTGCAAAACAAGTAATTAGAGCAAGTATGTTCTATATAAAATTAGATAAAGAAATTCCTGAATTCACTTTAGATAGAGAAGGCTTTTTCGAATACATTTATCACTTTGCAGGGTTTAAAGATATAGAAATTGATAATCACCCTGATTTTTCTAAACGTTTCTATTTATCAGGAAAAAATCAAGAAAAAATTAAAGAGCTGTTTACTGATGAATTGATCTTTTTCTTTGAAAGTAATCCATATCATCATATAGAAAGCTCTAAGCAAGGGTTATTAATTCTTGGAAAAGAGCGATTGGCAGGAGTTAAAGAAATAAAAGCTTTAGCTGATTTTGGTATCAGGTTGCAAAAAATTATTTCTTCATGAAAAACATACGCTTTATAGTCTTTTTGATGAGTTTTTTAGGATTGATAAATTCTACAATAGCGCAAACAAATTATAAATTAAGAAAGTATGAACATGTAAAAACTTTTTTTAAAAATATTTCTAAACAAGCAACTGAATTATGCTTACAAAATAACATTCCACCTGCTGCATTATTAGCTATTTCAGGTTTAGAATCTGGTTGGGATAGCGGGTATATTGGTCAAATTACTGGGAATATTTTAAGCCTAGGATTGCGAAAAGGAGATATAGAATTACCTGCATTGAAATTACCTAGACTAATTAAAACAAAAAAGATTCTATTTGATTCTTTAGAGATAATCAAATATGCACCAAATGAACTGAAATGGGAACAAAGACCTGAGAGTTTAAAGAAGGATTATAGGCCAAAACAGATTGCTGGCACAACCTATCAATTGGCTTATTTCAAATACCATCCAAAAGAAAAGTCAATAGCACAATTAGCAAACATAAATGATTTTGTAACCATTTTTATTGGCAGAAAAAGCAGATTGAAGGCCTATAGAAGCGCCAGAAAAAAAATGGATGATTTGGTTGCAAAACATGGTAAAGAAGTCCTTTTAAAACAACAAACTGCAATAGATTTTGTAAATGAAATTGGAGGCAAACCCAATACCTATAACTTTAGAAAAACTTGGCCAAAAAAAGTAATTTATATCATTAAAAATGCAGGGTTACCAGAATTAACTTCTCAATTACATAAAGGAATAAAATTCGAAAAAAGTTGGTAGACATTTCGTAAAAAACCATCAAATTAATCCGTAATTTTGCAGTTGATAATTTCAATTATTTATGTTAGGATTACAGTTCGAAACCGAAACATCTTGGGCAGAAATTGCCAAAGATAATTTACAGCAGATTTTAACCGACCACGCTTTTTTAGAGCAAAAAGCAGCATCTAATGCAGTTTCTTTAATTATCAATTATTCTGAAGAAACGAAGTTAGTACAAGCAATGAGCGAAATTGCTATTGAAGAAATGGAGCATTTTAAAATGGTCCATGATTTTATGGTAAAACGAGGAATGGTTTTGGGAAGAGGTCAAAAAAACGATTACGTAATTCAGTTACAAAAATTCTTTAAAAAGACAGGAGATAGATTAGAAGCATTAATTCAGCGTTTATTAGTTGCAGCATTGATTGAAGCAAGAAGTTGCGAGCGTTTTAAAGTGTTTTCAGAAAACATGGAAGACGAAGAGTTATCTACCTTCTACAAAGATTTAATGATTTCTGAAGCCAATCATTATACTACTTTTTTAGGTTTCGCACGCGAATATGAAGATCGAGAAATTGTTGATAAAATGTGGAGTTCTTTATTAGAATTTGAAGCAGAAATGATGCGAAATCGTGGAACTGAGGCTAAAGTTCATGGATAATGTTTAGTAAAGAAGAAGCAGCAACTATCAGAAAAGAATTCTGGATTGCATTCGGAAAATCTTTCCCTAGAAAATGGATTAAGTATAATACCCAAATAAAAGGGTTCTCTTTTAAGTTTGTTGCAGAACGCAAACAAGCAATGGTTGTATTAGATATAGAACATCCAGATGAAATTAATAACGAATTGTTATTTGAGCAACTACAGTCTTTAAAATCAATATTAGAACAAGATTACCTTTCTGAAGTTATTTTTAATGAGGAATATCTTTTAGAATCAGGGAAAATTATTCGACGCATATTTGTGCAGTATCCTACAAAATTTAGCATTTACAATAAAGATACTTGGCGAGAATGTTTTGTTTTTTTTGTAGAAAACATGACGCAATTCGAACTGTTCTTTAATGAATACGAAGACTATATTAAACAAGCAATCAATTAACCTCTACTTTAATTACTAACGATAACTTGCGTTAAGGATTGACATGGAAATCCTTTTTAAAGTATTTAACTTTAAAAAGATTGTAATAAAAAGCCTGACCTGAAAGGTAACGCTCTAAAACTATTTAATAAACTGAAAACTAAATGGGTAGTTGGGAGCTTGATTATTGCTAGCTCTTACGGCATTAATAATTGGAAAAACTAAATAACAAATTCCAATAATAATCAACCCGATAATTCCCAAACCACAAAGAAAAATTAAGGGAACACACATTAGCAAGAAAATAAACATGGTAATTCTGAAGTTTAAAATAGCTTTACCGTGTTCATCCATTCCATAAATTTCATCCTTTTTCACAAGCCATAAAATTAAAGGGACAATAAACCCACCTATTCCAGTAACAAAATCTAGCAATTGACTTAAATGTGTTAATACCAGTAATTGTTTATCTTCTTTCATTTTATCTATTGTTTTTTTGAGTGCTTCTATAAGACAACAAAAATGTCCATTTGTTACAAATGATGTGTTTTCAAATTAATATAACTGCGTATATTTGTAACATGATTCAAAACGATACTATTATTGCTTTAGCAACTCCATCTGGTGTTGGAGCTATTTCTGTGATTAGACTTTCTGGTGAAAAATCAATTTCTATAGTTGATGGATTTTTTAAATCTATCAAAAAGAAAAAGTCATTAAGCAATCAGAAAACCCATACCATTCATTTAGGTCATATTGTTCAAAACGAAAACATAATTGACGAAGTATTGGTTTCTGTTTTTAAAAACCCTCGCTCTTATACAGGCGAAAATGTCGTAGAAATCTCCTGCCATGGATCTGTATTTATTCAACAAGAAATTATTCAATTATTTTTAAAAAATGGATGTAGAATGGCAGACAATGGTGAATTTACCATGCGTGCTTTTTTAAATGGAA
This sequence comes from uncultured Flavobacteriaceae bacterium, assembly GCA_913062575.1. Classification (GTDB taxonomy): domain Bacteria; phylum Bacteroidota; class Bacteroidia; order Flavobacteriales; family Flavobacteriaceae; genus Polaribacter. The sequence continues at coordinate 29,772 of CAJXVT010000024.1, forward strand.
AAATGGATTTAAGTCAAGCAGAAGCAGTTGCCGATGTTATTGCTTCAAATTCAGCAGCATCACATCAAATGGCGATTCAGCAAATGCGTGGAGGAATTACCAATGAATTGAAAGATTTGCGTGCACAATTACTAGATTTTGCCGCTTTAATAGAGTTAGAATTGGATTTTTCTGGTGAAGATGTTGAATTTGCCGACAGAACAAAATTTAAAGAATTAGTAACTCAAATCACCTTTGTTTTAAAGCGATTAATTGATTCTTTTGCTTTTGGAAATGCCATGAAAAATGGAATTCCGGTTGCCATAATTGGTGAACCAAATGTTGGAAAATCAACTCTATTAAATACACTTCTAAACGAAGAAAAAGCCATTGTTTCTGAAATTGCGGGTACCACAAGAGATGCTATAGAAGATGAATTAATCATAGAGGGTGTTGCCTTTCGGTTTATAGATACTGCAGGAATAAGAGAAACTGAAGATGTAGTAGAAAGTATCGGAATTAAGAAAGCCTACGAAAAAGCAGAAAATGCACAATTGATTATATTTTTAATAGATTCTAATAAATTTTCTTATTCAAGTGACGTCTTTTTACAAGAAATTGAAACGATAAAAGAACGTTTTCCAAACAAACGTTTATTAGTAATCGCAAATAAAATTGACACGTTATCATGTCATGATCAATCTATCTTAGAATCAGAAATTGAAAACTTAATTTTACTTTCTGCAAAACAAAAGATTGGAATTGACGAATTAAAATCTGAACTAACCTCTTTAGTAAATACTGGAGCCTTAAGTAATAATGAAACCATTGTCACCAATTCTCGTCATTTCGAGGCATTGAATAATGCTTTAGGGGCCATTACCTCTGTACAACAAGGAATAGACTTAGAAATTTCTACAGATTTATTTTCTATAGATATTAGAGAATGCCTACGTTTTCTAGGAAATATTACTGGAAAATATGATGTTGACAAAGATATTCTTGGACATATTTTTGGGAATTTTTGTATCGGTAAATAATTCATTTTCTTTATATTAAATCAATATTTAGCAGCTAAAAAATAGTTGTATTTACAAATTTTCTTTAGTATCTTTACTCCTGTTTTTTTGACGTCTATAAAACTGTTTTTATAGATAGGCATTTTTAAATTGAAATGGAAGTACCCCTAATGAAGATTCCTAAAATAGGAAGAGCTTTTCGCGCACTATTTAACCCAATAAAAAATTTATTTTTTATTGGGTTAAATAGTTTTTGGAAAATTATTTCTTCTTCGAAATCATTGTCAAAAGACTATCTTTTTTCTTTTGGGATCAATCCTTTTAATGTCCATTTCCTAAACCCAAATACAACAGCTTTTTTAACATTTCAAAAGGGCTATATACATAGACGATTTCTGTATTCAAGAAAAATTTACACTAATAAAATTTCTTTTTTTTTACCCAACCAAGATCCAATTAAATAATAAAATAAATTATGGTAGCTACGCATAATAAAAATCAAAATGGTCGTATAACATCTATTACACGAATCATTCTTCCTCTAATTGTGATATTTTTCACACTGCAATTAAATGCACAAACACCAACAATACCAGGTACTGGTACTTCAGCTGATGTTTGTGGTACTTGTGCTCCGACTGGTTGGGATAATACTGGTGGTACACCAGACATTTCTAATCAGAATATTGCTGGGGGAGGAAATACTCTTGGAGCTGGAGCTACTTGGGTTAACGGACCACTTCCTTTGCCACCACATGGAGATCCTCGTTGGATTACAATGAGAGATGTTGGAGATTTCAATAATCAAATTGATGAAAACGTGACCACAACTATTACTGGTTTAACAATTGGTAAACTGTACAAAATCACTTTTTATGTTATGTCTTCATTTACAAATAACGATGGTGGAACTGGAAATAATGCGTATTACGGAGGTAGTTATTTTGATGATTTTGATTATCAAATCGCTAATTACCCGAAAGTAAATATCGTATTAAATTCTGATTATCATGATAAATGGGTTAAGACTACTATTCTTTTTGTTGCTAATGCAACAGATATGACTTTAACCATATTTCCTGGAGATGATGCAGTAACGAATGGAGATCCTGAAAATTTTGAAATTCTACATTTCTCTGTTGATGGGATTAACGCAATTGAAAGAGTTGATACTGATGGAGATGGTATTTATGATGATGAAGATATTGATGATGATAATGATGGTATTTTAGACACTCTTGAAAACGGGAATAACCCAAATGCAGATGATGATTCTGATGGAATACCAAATTATTTGGATACTACAGGTTTAACAGATAACAATAATGATGGAGTTCCAGATGTTTACGATTTTGATGGCGATGGTATTCCAAATCATTTAGATTTAGATTCTGATAATGATGGAATTTTAGACAATATTGAAGCACAGGGAACAACAATTGTTCCTCCTTCTGGATCTGTAGGAACAAATGGTTTATATGATATCTATGAAGATACTAATGATAGTGGTACTTCAAATTTACCCATAACAGACACTGATACAGGTACTGGATTTGACGACAATCCTGATTACTTAGATATAGATTCAGACAATGACGGAATTCCTGATATTGTTGAAGCACATTCAACTTCCAACTACAAAAACAATTTACCAACTGGTAATGTTGGGATAAACGGTGTAGATTCTCGTTATGAAAACGTAGATACCTATACACCTACAGGTATTACCATTGTAGATACCGATTTAGATGGCACCCCAGATTACAGAGATTCAGATTCTGATAATGATGGAATTACAGATATAAATGAAAGTGGATTTGGAAATATTCTAAGTGGAGATGATAATGATGGTGATGGTTTAGATGACAATTTTGACCTTACTGACACAAATAATGTATCAAACTTTGATGCAACCAATAGTATTGATGACACAGAAACAGACCTACAAGAAAACCCATTAGATAATGATGTTCTCACTGGTGGTGATGTAGATTTTAGAGATGACCTTACTGGAATTGATACTGATGGAGATGGAATTCCAGACAACATAGATATAGATGATGATGATGATGGAATTTTAGATATTAATGAAACAACTTGTACAACAGTACCACAAAGCCCTGTTTCATCTGTAGTTAATGGTGGTGGTGGCGTTGCTGCTTCTGATTACCCATTAATCAATGACAGTGATTTAACTGGAAATGAAGGTATTCGAATGAATAATACTGGTGAGTATTTCATTGTTGATTTAGGAGGTTCAATACCCGTAGGAACAGTAATTAGGGTGCACTTATGGAAAAATAACGACAATAATAAAACCTTACGTTTAGCTCAATTAACTAATAGTTCAGTCAATTTAGGAGGAGGAACAAACCCTCAAACAATAAACGATACAGCTATAATTGGAGTTCATGTAATGGATTATACATTAACAGTTGCTACCCAATACTTGCAAATAGAAATGACGTCAAGAAGTGGTGGTAGAATTGAGGTAATTGAAGCTACTGTTTTGTCTTATACTGGATGTGGTATTGAAGTTGATACCGATGGTGATGGAATTGTAGATCGTTTAGATATTGATTCTGATAATGACGGAATTATAGACAATGTAGAAGCACAATCAACAGCAGGCTATACTCCTAAATTAGGAACAGATGCTGATGGAGATGGCTTAGATGATGCCTATGATTCTAATACAGCAGACACATCTACAACTACTTCCATTGGAATTATCAATCCAACCAATACAGATGGTTCTTTAACAAATTCAGATACGATTCCCGATTATCTTGATATCGATTCAGATAACGATGGAATCCCAGATAATATAGAAGCGCAAACATCTACTGGTTATGTAGCACCAAATGGTGTTCCGGGAGCAAATGGTTTAGATAGTGCTTATGATTTTACCGATAATTATGCTGCTATTGGCCTATCTAACACCCTAGTAAATACAGATGGAGATGCAGAACCAGATTATAGAGATACAAATTCTGATGGCGATGCTACAGATGATGCAAATGAAGGATTAATTTCAATCATTGCAGGTTCCTTTGGTATTGATACTGATGGTGATGGTTTAGATGATATTTATGAACATGGTTCTACTAACGATGGATTTATTGTAAATGACGGCATTACCTCACCTGCTACTTCTGACCTAATTGATATAGATGCAGATGTGGCAACTGGTGGAGATTTAGATTACAGAGATACATTAATGGGTTCAGATACTGATGGTGATGGAATTGTTGATTCTGTTGATATTGATGATGATAATGATGGGATTTTGGATACGGTTGAAGATATTTGTTCAACTCCTAATTCACAGTTTCAAGGAACACCAGAAGCTTATTGGTCTCTTGATAATAATACCAATGATATTTCAGGTAATGGTCATAATGAAAGGGTTTCTGGAACTGCACCTAATTTTTCAACAACAGCAATACAAGGCTCACATTCGGCAAATTTTAATGGAACAAGTAACTACATTAGATTTAGCCAAGATGGTGCTTTTATGGAAAGTATTTACACTCAAATAAGTTTTTCTTCATGGATTCAACCAACATCAATAACAGGTACAAGAATAATTTACGAAGAAGGTGGAGCAACGAACGGATTTACAGTTTGGCTTAACAACAATGTCCTTACCCTCTCTGTAAGAAGCGGAGCTATACAAACAGACATAGCTCACCCCACCACTATAGCAATAGATGGTCAATGGCATCATGTAGCTGGTACCTTTGACAATGGAAATATCAAAATATATTTAGATGGTGTCGCATCTTCTAATATGTTGGCTCCGTTCACGTCAATTCCTGCACATACTGATGATGGTGGTATTGGAGGCTTAATTGGAACCTCTTCAGCTGGAATAACTGGTTATTTTCAAGGATTAATAGATGCAGCAAGATATTCAAATTCAGAAGTTTGGTCATTGTCAAAAATTCAATTTGAAGCTCAAAAAATATGTGATTTTGATGGTGATGGAATTCCTAACTCATTAGATTTAGATTCTGATGGCGATGGAATTTTAGACATTATAGAATCTCAACCTTCAACAGGAGCTATTGTTCTTTCTGGTTTAGATGATGATAATGATGGTTTAGATAATAATTTTGATGCAACTCCAAATGGAAA
>CAJXVT010000025.1 GCA_913062575.1 uncultured Flavobacteriaceae bacterium
GGGAGAAGTAAGATACTTAACTCCGCTTGACATTGAAACTAAAAAAGAAGCAAAATACTGTCGTTTTAAGAAAAACGATATCAAGTACATCGATTTTAAAGATGCAGACTTCTTAATGTATTTAGTAAACGAACAAGGTAAAATTTTACCAAGACGTTTAACAGGAACATCATTAAAATACCAACGTAAAGTTGCAGTAGCTATCAAACGTTCTCGTCATTTAGCTTTAATGCCGTATGTTGGTGATATGTTAAAATAATAAAAGAAGAAGCATTATGGAATTAATATTAAGACAAGACGTAGAAAATATAGGTTTTAAAGATGATGTTGTAACTGTAAAGAATGGTTTCGGAAGAAACTTTTTAATCCCAAAAGGATATGCAGTACTAGCAACTTCTTCTGCTAAAAAAGTTTTAGCTGAAAACTTAAAGCAACGTGCTTTTAAAGAAGCTAAAATTGTTGAAGACGCTACTAAAATTGCTGACGCTGTTAAAGCATTAGAAATTAAAATCACATCTAAAGTTGGTACAGGAGACAAATTATTTGGATCTGTAAATAACATTGATGTTGCTGCAGCAATTGAAAAATTAGGAACAACTGTTGATAAGAAATTTATCAAAGTAGTTGGTGGATCTGTAAAAAGATTAGGAAAATACAATGCTACTGTAAGATTACACAGAGCAGTAGTTGTTGAAGTTACTTTTGATGTAATTGCTGAATAAGCAATTGTTAATAAGATGCTAAAAAAGAGTTTACTAGGAATAGTAAGCTCTTTTTTTTTGTGTTAATTTCGCAGGGAATTAACACAACAAATACAATGAGAAAAATAATTTTTATTTTGGCATTACTCCTGTCAGGAAGTTTAATGGCCCAAGTCACAACCTCTAAAGTTAAAGGGTTGGTAACAGATACTACAGGTGAAGCTATGATTGGAGCCAACATCGTAGCATTACATACTCCAACAGGAACAGTTTCTGGAACAACTGCTCAAATGAATGGTAGATATACATTATCTAACCTAAGAGTTGGTGGTCCATATACAGTAACTATTAGTTTTGTAGGATACAAATCAAAAAAAGTAACTAATGTTTTCTTGACATTAGGGAAAACCACAAACATTGATGCTGTTTTATCGGAAGATTCAAACACTTTAGAAGAAATAGTAATTAGTTCTGTAAAAAACACAGTGTTTAATAACGATAGAACTGGAGCGCAAACAAGTATTGGTAGCAAGGAACTGAAAAATTTGCCAACAATTTCTAGATCGGCTTCAGATTTTACAAGATTGGATCCAACAGCTTCTGGGGGCTCTTTTGGAGGTAGAAATGATCAATTTAATAATTTTACATTAGATGGCTCTATTTTTAACAATCCATTTGGATTGGATGCTGCAACTCCTGGAGGACAAACAGCTTCTCAACCAGTTTCTTTAGATGCGATCGACCAGATTTCTGTTTCAACAGCACCTTATGATGTTACATTATCAGGATTTACGGGGGCGTCTGTAAATGCAGTAACAAAAAGTGGTACAAATACTGTTTCAGGAACCGTTTATGGATATTACAGAAATCAAGATTTTACAGGAAGTAAAATTAAAGGAGAAAGTATTTTTGTTCCTCAATTAACACAATCTCAAGTTGGAGCAAGTTTTGGAGCGCCAATAATTAAAGATAAATTATTTGTTTTTGTAAATTTTGAAAAGGACAATAGATCTGATTTAGGGCAATCTTGGTTGCCAAATACAGGATCTGGAGCTATTAACGAATCTAGAGTTTTAAAAACTGATTTAGATGAGGTAAAAGCTGCATTAAAAGGAATTGGATACGATACTGGAGCTTATGAAGGTTTTACACATGATTCTAATAGTAAAAAAGGATTGATAAAGTTTGATTGGAACATTAATCAAAAACACCGTTTGGCTTTTGTTTACAATTTCTTAAATGCCTCTAGAGATGTGCCAGCACATCCAACAGCATTAGGATTTAGAGGGCCTAGTTCTCAAATCTTGCAGTTTGAAAATTCTGGATACCAAATTAATAACAACATAGATTCTTTCTTAATTGAATTGAATTCATCTTTCTCTGATAACATCACGAACATGTTCCAAGCAGGGTACACGCATTTTGATGATTACAGAAACCCTAAATCTGCACCAATGCCAGCATTTAGAATTCAAGATGGAAGTGGAGGGAATTATATCGTAGCTGGTCATGAGCCATTTTCTATAAATAATAGATTAGATCAAAAAGTATTTCAAATCACCAATAATTTAAATATTAGTAAAGGTAACCACAACTATACAATAGGTGTTTCTTTTGAGAAATTTGAGTTTGATAACTCATTTAATTTAGGAACTTATGGTTTAGGTGATGCTAGAGGGTATGTAGGTGCATTTTTTGGAGATTTTGCAGATATGGCAGCTTTTAGAGGCGGTATTGCAAATGGTTTATTAGCAGATGCAATGGCAAATGCTAAAAGCATTTTTGATGATAAAAATGCTAACAACTCTTGGGCATTAGCAGAAACTAATGTAGGTCAGTTTGCTTTTTATGTTCAAGATGAATGGAATGTAAATGATAATTTCAAATTATCTTACGGAATTCGTTTTGACAAACCATTATTCTTTGATTCAGCAGAAAAGGCACAAAACGTAATTGACTTCCCTGGTAATTATTATGATCCTAGTGTTCCTTATACAGATCCATCAACAGGAGAATCTGTGTTTTTTGATTCAACACAAATGCCTAATAATGACTTTTTAATTTCACCTAGAGTTGGGTTTAATTGGGACGTTAATGGAGATAATACTTTACAATTACGTGGAGGTTCAGGTCTATTTACTGGACGTTTCCCGTTTGTATGGCTAGGAAATCAAATTGGAAACCCTAATATTTGGTTTTACCAAGTTGTTGATCCTGATTTTAAATTCCCACAAGTATGGAGAACAAGTTTTGGTGCTGATATGAAGTTAAAGAACGGAACTGTTTTAACAACTGACTTATCGATTACTAAAGATATCAATGGTGCCCATGTTCAAAACTGGGGATTAAAAGCACCTACAGGAATATTGAGTGGTGTTGATAATAGACCTGTTTACACTGCTGGTGATAAGGGGAATAATGCATATGTTTTTACAAATTCTGATAAAGGAAGATCAATTAACGCCTCTTTTAAAGCGCAGAGAACTTTTGATAATGGATTCTATTTAATGGGAGCATATAATTATTTGAATTCTAAAGACGTAAATTCAATTGAAGCTGAAATTACTGGTGATGCATTTGCATTTAATCCAGTAACAGGAAATGCAAATTCTGATGTACTAGCCTTTTCTAAATATGGAGACACTCACAGGTTTATTGGTGTTGCTTCACAAACATGGAATTATGGAACAAATGATAAGTGGACTACAACAGTATCATCTTTTTATGAATTAGCTAAAGGAGGACGTTTTAATTATACATATGCAGGAGATATCAACGGAGATGGATCAAACTTAAACGATTTATTATATGTACCAACTTCAAGTGAAATTGGACAAATGCAGTTTAGTGGTGCTGGTGATGGAGCTGCTTTTGATAAATTTATTTCACAAGATGATTATTTAAGTGGACGAAGAGGTCAATATGTTGAACGTTATGGTGCATTAGCTCCTTGGAGAGGGAAAATGGATATCAAGTTCATTCAAAATTTAAAGTTAAAGAACAATAACTCATTAGAGTTCTCAATTGATGTTTTAAACTTCGGAAACTTGATTAATTCTAATTGGGGATTAGTACAACAGCCAGATGCAGTTCAGCCAATTGGTGTGTCTGTAGATAATACAGGAACTCCAACTTATAGTTTTAATTCTAATCTTAAAGAGACATTTGTATATGATGCAGGTTTACTTTCAAGATGGCAAATGCAATTTGGATTGAGATATAGTTTCTAATTCAGGTTTTATTATAGATATTTGAACCGCCTAATTTTTAGGCGGTTTTTTTATTTTTTAAAATACATTACTTCAATAACAGAACACATGAAATATAGACAATTGACCAAAGAACAGTTTGAATCTTTACACCAAGAGTTTGCTACCTTTTTAGCGACACAAAGTATTGATGTAGAAGAGTGGAAACAATTGAAAAAAGAAAAACCACAAGTTGCAGAAGATGAAATGAATGTTTTTTCTGATGTTGTTTGGGATGATGTGTTAACCAAAACAGCATATTTAGAACATTTTTCTAAACAAAGCATCAATTTGTTTAAATGTAATGAAAAGGAGGTTCACCGAATTTTTGTGAAAATTAATAAAGACATAGACCTTTTAGACCAAGAAGGATTTGAATGGTTGCTATCAAATCCAACAGATGAAAAAGTTGAATATTTTACGGGTACAAAACCCTATTCTGAAGAAAGAAATGTAGAATTGTTTGATTTAATTGAAAAAGGAAGTGCCATTGCAAAAGGAGAATTGTACGAGTACTTTAATAGATTAACTTCTAAGTAAATCAATTGTCATTCCCGTGAAAACGGGAACCCATTTTGAGAAGATTGTAGGCTTATATTTATGAGATTTCTCGATTACGATCGAAATGACAATGCATTTAATAATGTATCAGTTCCAATACTTGCAACATCTTTTATGACTGTTAAGTTTGAAAATTGATTTTCAGTAATTGAAGGTTTAGGATCGATAAAATAAATTGGAATGTTGGGTTTGGTATAGTTTATTAAACTTGCAGCTGGATATACTTGCATAGAAGTTCCGATAATAACTAATATATCTGCTTCTAAGGTGATTTCTGCTGCTTTCTCTAACAACGGAACATCTTCTCCAAACCAAACAATATGGGGTCTTAATTGTGAGTTTTCTTTACACAGATCACCTAAAACCAAATCTTCTTTCCAAGGATACACCAACTCTGGGTTTTTAGTACTTCTTACTTTTAATAATTCGCCATGTAAATGAATAATGTTACTGCTGCCAGCTTGTTCGTGTAAATTATCTACATTTTGAGTAATGATCTGCACATTAAATTTTTTTTCTAATCCTACCAAATTAAGGTGTGCTTTGTTGGGTTTTACTTTGTGTAATTGCTGTCTGCGTTGATTGTAGAAATCTAATACCAAAGTTGGGTTGTCATAAAACCCTTGTGGAGAAGCAACTTCCATAATATCATGTCCTTCCCAAAGTCCATCTGCATCTCTAAACGTTTTAATCCCGCTTTCTGCAGAAATTCCTGCTCCAGTTAACACAACTAAGTTTTTCATGTTTGATATTTTAAGCTAAAATATGATTTTTATAGTATGTTTGTAAAAAGCAATTGAATTGTATGATTGATACTGATTTTTTAAAGTACTTAGAAGGTTTTGTTACTGATAAACGAAAAGAAACATTTAAAAAGGTGCTAGATGAGAGAACCAAGCATTTTACTGTGGTGTTAGAAGATATTTATCAACCACATAACTCAAGTGCAGTAGTTAGGACTTGCGATATTTTTGGAGTGCAAGATGTACATGTAATTCAGAATAAATATTCAAGTAAAGTTTCTAGATATGTAGCCAAAGGATCCCAAAAATGGCTGGATATTAAAAAGTACAATCAAGGAGCAAATAATACCCAAGACTGTTTAGATACTTTAAGAGAGGAAGGCTATCAAATTATAGCTACAACTCCACATAATGAATCTTGTTTTTTGCATGAATTTGATATTACTAAAAAAGCAGCCTTTGTATTTGGAGTAGAAAAAGACGGAGTTTCTGAATACACAATGAATCAAGCAGATGGATTTTTAAAAATTCCCATGGTTGGTTTTACAGAGAGCTTAAATATTTCTGTAGCTGCGGCAATCATCTTACAAGATATCACTACAAAGCTACGTGCTTCAAATATTGACTGGCAATTAACTACAAAAGAAAAAGAGTTATTGTATTTTGATTGGGTTCAAAAATCGATTAAAAGTATAGAGAAAATTACAGAACGGTATCATAATGAAATAATGAAGTAGTTTTTTTATTCATAAGTTCCAAGACCTATTTTTAGTTTAATAATTTGACCGGATTTTATTTCAATTGAGTCACTGAAAGTGAAATACCCAAGATATTTTCTTTTGATTTTATATTTTCCTGAAGCTATATGTTTAAATTTAAACTCACCGGTTTCTCCACAGATTTTAGAATATGAATTTTTATTATTTGATAACTCAATTTCAGCGCCTTTTAAACCGAAATTCTCATAAAGTTCATATACTTTTCCAGAAATATTAACTGTTACTGTATCCATTATTCCAGTTTTTTTCATTTTGAAATAATTTCCACTTTTATGATTAGAAATTGATGCGCAGCTAAAGAAAAAAATGATTGCAAATAAAATTTGTGTTGATTTTGTAATATTTATCATCTTTTTACATTTTTGTCATACATTTCAATCCACTGCTGGGATGTCATTTTTCGCACCAATTCGCCAATTAGTTCATACGGAATGTCATCCATTTTCTTAAAGCGGACACAACTTTTTCCCATATCTAATTTTCGTTTGCAATGTTTTGGGTATTCGGTTGTAAACCATGCTAAAATTTCTGGATTGGCGTAGATTCCCATATGATACAAGGCAACAAAGTTTTTTTGAGAAGCAATATTCATAAAAGGTAATGGTAATTTAGGGTCACAGTGATAACCACCTGGATATAGTGAATGTGGAACCACATAACCAGGCATGTTGTAATTTATTTGCTCTACAAACCCTTTGGGTAAGTTTTTAAGTATGGTAGCTCTAAGTTTAGTGATCACTTCTTTTCTATCTTCAGGTAATTGATGGATGTATTCATCCACAGAATTGGCGTTGTATTGCATAATAGAAATATTTATTTTACTAATTTATAAAAAATTAAATTCATTATTTTTATCAAATATATAGTTATATTATGAAGGAAGTTACGGATTATATAGAGAAAAAGGCAGACTGGAAATCGGAATTAGAAATGCTTAGAGAAGCAGTGATTTCTTGCGGATTGGAAGAAACAGTAAAATGGGGAGCGCCAGTATATACAGCAGCTGGTAAAAACATTGTTGGTTTATCTGCTTTTAAAAGCTATGTGGGTTTGTGGTTTTTTCAAGGAGGAACATTAAAAGACACCCGTAAGCTATTAGTAAATGCTCAAGAAGGAAAAACGAATGCAATGCGCCAATGGCGATTTCATTCTATTGAAGAAATTAATTCACAATTGATTGTAGATTATATATTAGAAGCAATTGATAATCAAGAAAGCGGTAACATTATCAAGCCAAATAAAAAGAACTCTAAGCCTATTGTCATTCATCCGTTATTTCAAGAAGCATTAAGTGCAAATGATGTATTAACATCAAAATTTGAAGAGCTAGGCCTAACTAAAAAGAGAGAGTTTACAGATTATATCAACGAAGCAAAAAGAGAAGCGACACAATTGAAACGTTTAGAAAAAATTATTCCTATGATTTTAAATGGAGTAGGATTGTATGATAAGTATAAAAATTGCTAACTATTGAATCATTACTTTTTGAATGGTAGCAACAGAGTCACAACGTTTAATGTACAAATGAATGTTTTTTAAACTATCTCTACCCGTAATATAATATTCTTGACAAGGTTTAATTCTTGGTTTACTTTTACCAAAATTAACATCACCATTTTTAAGAATGGCCTCTATTGTTAAAGAATCTAATTTATTGTTCGCTAAAACGGTTAGTGCTTCATCAGAATATACTTTGGTTCTGATTCGAATTGTTTTTAAAGTTCTAGCATCCATTCCGTAATCAAAAGTAGCTTGTTTCTTTTGCCAGAAAAAATAAACTCCAACACAACTAATTGAAACTCCAATTAAAAAATAACCTATTCTTTTTAGTAATTGCATTGTGAATAATTTTGATTACAAAATTAGTAGTAATTTCTGAATCTATCTATTATTTAGTCGTTTCTTATTAAAGAAAAATTTGAGGAATAGGTTGCTGGTATTCCTTGAAATACAAAGTTAACTGTAAACCAATAATCTGTAGAAGGAGCTTTTGAACCATTCTTATAGTTTCCGTTCCAACCTTGGTCTGTAGGGGTAATTTGTGTAATTAATTTCCCATATCTATCAAAAATAGTAATCACTGCTTCGGGATGATTTACTAAGTCGGGGATATTCCAAGTTTCATTTTCTTCATCATTGTTTGGTGTAAAGAAATGAGGGTAATTCATAACTCTAAAATTAAGAACTAGTGGGGTGCTACAAATACCTGAGGTATCTCTAATGTAAACCGTATGATTTCCGAATTCTAAATTGTGAAACAAATTACTTGTTTGATAACTACCATCATCTAATTTAAATACATAAGTACCAAAACCTTCTTCAATAAAATCGACTCTAATATTGGCTAGGGTGGAGAAGGAGCTGGTTAAAAAGAAAATTTCAGCTTTCGGAATTGAAGCTTTTACTTCTACTTGTGTTGGATTATAATTACAAGCTGCTCCAACATCTGGTGTTAATTTAATCGTTTCTACAGAATAAATTCCAGCTTTTGTTGCTGCATGATTTGGTCCTGTGCCAACCAATTGATTGTCGAAATACCAATTCACCGTAAAGATTGCTGGATCTAAGCCAGATTGTAATATAAAAGGATCTAAAGTTTGTTGTGTTTCTGAATCAACACAAATAACTCCGCCTTCAATATATAAATCTAGTAACGGGTGAATAGTCAAATTAAATTGCGTTTCATCAAAACAATTGTCATTTTCAATTGTTGAAGTATACACATAGATTGTTTGAGTTCCTACATCTGTTATGGTATAGTCTGAAGAGGTAATTAAGCCAACTTTATTTGGTTGTCTGTAGTAGTTAATGTTATTTCCTGCTAAGGTAAGGTTTGGCAATGTATAGCTATCACAACTTTCAATATTGTCATAAACAGGTAAACTTGGTGTTGTAGAAATGGTAATTGTAAATAGATGTTCGTCACTACAGTAAAAGCGACTTCCATTTCCTAAATACACATAAATAGATTGCGTAGTTGTAATTACATCACCAGCATTTAATTCTGGACCAATTCCTCCCGATGAGGCATAATACTTTCCGTTATTTAAAGCAGGTAAAATATATGAGTCACACGCCTGTACATCTTCAGGTTTATCAATAGTTACACCTAAAATATATATGGTAAAAAAGGCTTCATTATTACAAGCTTGTAAATCATCATATTCATTATAGATATATATTAATTGATCAGAAGAAATAATATCTCCAGCATTTAATTGGGTTCCATTTCCTCCAGATTCAGTAAAATACTTCCCATTTGATAAAAGAGGTAATATATATGGATTACAGCTAAAGATGTCTGTAAAACTATCTATTAGAGGCAGCGGTCTTACTTCTACTGTAAAACTAGTTTCATTAGGGCAGGTTCCATCAAAATTATAAATATAAATTGTTTGCGTAGTTGTAATAACATCTCCAGTATTTAATTGTGTTCCTAATCCACCAGATTCTGTATAATAGTTTCCGTTAGTTAGACTCGGTAAACTCATAAGGTTATCTATACAGGTAACAAAATCATTTAAAGAATCTACAAACGGAATTGGATTTATAGTAATAACAAGAGGAATATTATCTGCACAGCCATTGTCAGTAGGAGTATAAAAATAAATAGTTTGTGAATTGGTAATTACATCATCTGGGTTAAATTTTGTTCCTTGCCCATTTGGTTGTGTAAAGAAATCACCAATTGGAATTGCTGGAACTGTATAACTACCACAAGAAGATAGATTTTGATAAATACTTGTATCTACAATTGTAATATCAAAAGAAGATTGGTTTGTACACGAATTTACATCAGTATTATAAATGTAAAGCGTTTGTGAGCTTGTAATTAAACTTCCTGCACTTAATTGCGTTCCATTTCCGTCTTCCTCAGTAAAATAATTCCCGTTGGTTAGTACTGGTAAAGTGTATGATAAACAAGTGGTTGTGTTGTTTAGAGCGTCTACTAATGGTAAAGGATAAACAATAAAGTCAAATTGCCTATCTACACATTGATCAAAATAAAAATATAAGGTTTGGTTTGTTGTGAAAACCGTTCCAGAACTTATTAATGTTCCAGTTCCGTTAGGTCCATTTGGTGCTGTATAAAAATCTCCTACATCTGGGTTAGGTACTACAAACTCACTGCAATACTCTGTTTCAAATGTATAATCTTCTATGATTGTTACTATAAAACTTGTTTCTGAATTACAGCCATTTTCTTCATTATAAATAAAAATCTCAGCTGTATCAGTAATGATGTCTCCAGCATTTAATTGAGTTCCGGTCCCATTTTCTCCAGTAAAATAATTTCCATTAGTTAACGGAAGCAACGTGTAGCTAGAACAACTGTATTGGCTATCTAAAAAATCCACCTCTGGATTCGGATTTACGTTTACTGTAAAATCTGTGATATCAAAACATTGTGCAGTATTGTCTTCTGTTAATCGTACCCAAATTGAAAACGGATTGGCATTATTAGGAATTGGATATCGTTCTGAATTTGGAATTATATTTGTATTGTTTTGCGCATCTTCTAAACTTGTGAAAAATGTAATTGGGTGATTACTAGGGTTTAATCCATTTAAAATCTGACTATTAACTTGAGAACCTAAATCGATAATATCATTTTCACAAACCGTAAAACTTGATGGTTTAGTTGCAGTAATAGAGTTTGTATTTAAATTAAAACTTACGGTTTGCGTACAAGCTTCAGAAGAGTTTAAATTATAAATCTTACCATAAATTGTTGCGCCTCCTAAACTTTGATAATTGCTTAATTGACCTACAGGAATAGGAATGTTATTGTTTAAATTATCTAATGATGAAAAGTAGGTTAAAGTATATTCTATCGGGTCTAAACCTAATGCTGTAATATCATTTAGAGTTAAATCAAATTCTGTAGCAAAACCATTATCACAAGTAACTAAATCTGGTGGATCAATAATTGTTAAGTCTGTAACAACAATAGTATCAGTAATAACACAACTGGTGCTAATATTAGTGATAATTACATCATATGTTCCAGATTCTGAAACAGAATACGTTGGATTTGTTTCTCCGATAATTGTAATAGTGTCCTTTTTCCATTCGTAGCTATAATCAGTTGTATTTGTAAAACCTGTGTCCAAGGTTTTGGTTTCACCTGCACAAATAGAAAAATCATCACCTAAATCAATAAAATTACCAAAACTCCCAGCCTCAATAAAAACTGCAGAATCGTATTTAGAGTCGTTATAATCTCCAATAACTAGTTTAATATTATACGGGTTGTTAGGTTTAATTGTTGCTGATGCGTTCATTACAACCGTATGGCCTTTCATATTAATTGTTGAATTGCTAGGGTTATTTACATTATAAGCACCAAACAATTCAGGGTTTACAGAATTACAAGAAGAATTGTATTGATTGTCTCGAATTTCTTTAACAGAAATTGGATTTCCACTAGAGGGGACAATGGCTAAGTTTATTTTTTCGCCAGTTACTAAATCGGTTAAAATAAAAGCAAATACATCACTAAATCCACATTGCCATTCTCCATATTCATTTGAAGAAAACAAGAAATTGAAATTAAAATCTGTTGAAGGAGGAACAAAATCAAACTCTAAAAAGGCAACATCTGTTACTTGAGAAACTTGCCCCGTATTATTGCTAATCTGTAATAAATCAGGATCAGAATTTGTATTTACTTCACTATCTAAATTGTTTCCTGTATATGAACCTTGCGTATAAGAAGCAATACCACTACGAATTAAAATTCCTTCTGAAATAGGAAAAGTAGAACCGTTTTGATTAAAATATGCTACAGATTGATTCGATGAAATCTGAATATTAGAAATAGATGCGCAAGAACCACCCACCAATAAATTTACTAGATCATTGGAACTTTTAGTATCATCTACAGTTATAGATTGACCAATAAGCTGTGAAGAGACACTTATTAAGAGAAAGAAAAAAACAAATTTATTTAATCTCATTTTTATAGGGGGGAATTAAGGTAAATAACTAAATAATAAGCAAATTGATATCTCTAAAAGGTAAATTAAACCAATCTGCAACTGTTCTACTGGTTAAAATTCCATGATAAAAATACATTCCGTTTCGTAAACTTTTATCAAAACGAGCTGCATTTTCAAATCCACCTTCTTCTGCAATACCTAATAAATAAGGAGTAAAAATATTGCTAATAGACACAGAAGCTGTTCTTGCATATCTAGAAGGAATGTTTGGAACACAATAATGTGTAACTCCATGGGCTTGGAAAGTAGGATTGCTATGTGTGGTTACTTTTGAGGTTTCAAAACAGCCGCCTCTATCAATACTAACATCAACAATTAAAGCGCCATCTTTCATTTGTTCAACCATTGTTTCTGTAACCATAATTGGTGAACGATTTTTACCTCTAATAGCTCCAATAGCAACATCACAACGCATTAACGCTTTTAATAATGTTTTTGGCTGAATTGTAGATGTGTAAATAGGCGTATGTACAGCATGTTGTAACTTTCTTAGCTTGGTAATCGAGTTATCAAAAACTTTTACTCGAGCTCCTAATCCTAATGCTGATCTGGCAGCAAATTCCCCAACTGTTCCCGCTCCAATAATTACAACATCTGTTGGTGGAACTCCACCAATATTTCCTAATAATAATCCGTTTCCTTGATTGCTATTACTTAATAATTCTGCAGCAATCAATATAGCAGCAGTACCTGCAATTTCACTTAATGATTTTACAATTGGATATACGCCATGCTCATCTTTGATATAATCAAAGGCAACAGCAGTAATTCGTTTTTTAGCAAGCGTTTCGAAATACTTTTTGTTTTGTGTTTTTAATTGTAGTGCAGATAATAGAATACTCTGCGGTTTAATGTGTTTTATTTCTTGTAACGTTGGTGGTGCAACTTTTAAAACAATATTACAACCAAAAGCTTCTTCAGCATTATAAGAAACTTTTGCACCAGCATCTGCATAATCTTTATCGCTAAAGTTAGCTGCTTCTCCTGCACCAGTTTCAATGACTACTCTGTGTCCTTGAGTTGTTAAAGCAGCAACGGCATCTGGAGTTAAACAAACACGTTTTTCTTCAAAATGAGTTTCTTTAGGTAAGCCGATAAATAATTCTCCTTTTTGCTTTTTAATTTCCAGCATTTCTTCTTGCGGAATCAATTCTTCTTTACTAAATGGAGAGTATTGGCTCATAGATATTATTTTAGTTGAATGTTACGTTGACCATTTTCTAAGACCGAAATATGAATTTCAGTTGACTCTAAAGGTAGTAAATTTTCGATATTCTGCGGCCATTCAATTAAACACCATGCATTTGAGTAAAAATAATCTTCAATTCCGATGTCATATGCTTCATTTTCATCTTCAATTCTATAGAAATCAAAATGATATACAATCTCATCTTTATTAGTGTGATATTCATTTACCAACGAGAAAGTGGGGGAACTGACAACATCGTCTATTCCTAATTCTTTACATAACTCTTTAATTAAGGTTGTTTTACCAGCACCCATTTCTCCGTAAAACAATAAAGCATTGTTTTTTGCAGTTGACAAAATTTCTTTTGCAATAGCATTAAGTTCAGAAATAGAATAGTTTTTGTTCATGTAACAAAAATAAATATTCTAAGATTAGAATTGACTTTATATTTGATAAAAATGAAAAAGGAAAAGAGTTTTCATTTCAATATTGATTATAGGTATTACATGTTTTTCTATACAATTCATCGAGTATTATAATATGGGAAATGATGCAACTACATTATTGATACAATAAGGTTTCGAAATAAATCTTTGGTATTATAGATGCTGAATTAAAATGAAGCATGTGTTTTTAAGTTTAAAGTGATTTGTAATCAGGTTATTACGGAAATAATCTCACGTTGTTTGAAGTGTGTTTAAGAAGCTTCATTGTTGTTGTTTATATCTATTTAATGATTGTTGAATCACTTTAATTATCTGTGTGTAAGCGAGTTGATGAAAAAAACATGATAGAATTATAACAGAAAATTATGATTACCCAAATTCGTTTTCTTTAATGTTTTTTTTCTAAGTAGGGAGAAACATAGTTGGTAATAAATAAAATGGTTTCTAACTATTTAATCAAATAAATTATAGGTATCTTACCTCAAGCTTAAAACACCCAAAATAATACTTAAATTATCGATGTAAATTTTATCCTCCTGTAGCTCTATGCCATGAAAATACAATAATAAATGAAAATTCGTCCAAAACTTCAAATTGCCTTTATCACCTCATCCTCTGTACTTGCAATAAGTATAATGATTGTCTCTTATTTTTCTATACGGATGTATTTTGAGCAAGAAGAAGGAAACAAGCTTAAAGATAATATACAGAATTCAGCAAAATCTGTAAATAATTTCATAATTCAAAAAGTAACAACCTTTGATATTTTAAGTAGCAGTCCCGTATTTAGCATAGGCTCTAATGAAATTATTTCTCAATATTTATCAAAAAAAGTAAATGAATTTTCTTTTTATGATAACCTCTTTTTTTTTAAAAAAAACGGAACTATTCTTTCTTCATCAGATTCGAAATTTATTGGGCTAAACATTTCTCAGATAGATCCTGATATAGAAAGTAAATTTGAAAAGATAAATAGCAAAGGGCATAAAAGAGTGTATACTTCACCCATGAGTCTATCTTCACAAAATAAATCGATAAAAAGCTCCCCTTTAAATGTCGAATTATTAAGCCCTGTAATTGATTTAGACGGAAACGTAATTGGTAGATTAGTAGGTTTAGTTAATTTAAAAAATCTAAAAAGAAGGCTATTTAAGGCTGATAAAAAAGCATATAAGAATAGATATAGTTACATCCTAGACGGCAATAATGTTATATTAACATCAGATAGTCTGGCTTTGAAGACAGGGACTGAATTATTGGCAAAGGACTTACCCCTAGCATTTAAAAAGGGCAAAAGCAACTTTTACATTTATAAAAATGCGAAAGGCATAAAAACTATATTAGCACACGCACCACTCCTCAAGCGTGGAGCTGACGGTGGGTTGTGGTCCCTAATCTCTACCGTTTCCTACAGTGAAGTAATGCAGCCAATTTATCAGATGACTTTAGAGACCTTTCTTGCTTTTCTTCTTATAACTTCAATTCTGATAGTATTGGTCATTCTTTTTTCCCGCACAATCTCGAGACCAATAATTGAGCTTGAGAAAGCGATCTCTAATTTTGAAATTGACAAAAAACCGATAAATATAAAGAGGAGTAGTACCGATGAAATAGGACGTCTTTACAAGGCTTTTAATAAATTGACAGAAAGCCTATATTCTTCATATATTATTGAAAATAGACTAGCGAAAGAAAAAGAAGTAATTAATGCTAATTTAACCCACTTTATAGATGGCGCCAACGCACCTGTTTTTGGAATAGATAATAGTGGGCTTGTTAATGAATGGAATATCGCTTCTGAAAAAATTACTGGATATAAAAAAGAGGAGGTAATAGGAAAAAATATAGTAAAAGTCTATGTCCCTGAAAATTACAGGAAGCCTGTGAAAAAAGTATTATTCGGAGCACTAAGAGGAAAAGAAACTGCCAATTTTGAGTTCCCGCTAATAAACAAAGAGGGACAGCGTGTAATGATATTATTAAACTCAAGTGCACGTCGTGATGCTAATGGAGAGATTATTGGAGTTATTGGTGTAGGACAAAATATTACAGAACGTATAAAAAAGGAAGAACAATTTCGTTTAGTTGTTGAATCTGTTCCAAATCCAATCATTTTAGTGAATTCTAAAGGAGAAATCGTCCTGTTAAACAAACAAACTGAAATAGAATTTGGATATACTTCAGAAGAATTGATTGGTGAAAAAGTGGAAATTTTAATTCCAACACGTTATAAAAATGAGCACATAAAAATTAGAAATAAGTTTTTAGTCAACCCAGAAACCAGAGTAATGGGAAAAGGAAAAGAGTTATATGCTTTAAGGAAAGATGGAGGAGAGTTTCCTTCTGAAATAGGCTTAAGCACAATTAAAACTTCTGAAGGAAACCATGTAATGGCTTCAATTGTTAATATTACAGCACGAAATGAATATGAAGCTACTTTAAAAGATAAAGAAGAACGAGTAAAAGAATTATCCTATGCTAACGCAAAAATTGCTTTTCAAGAAGAATCGTTAAATAAGGAAAAAGAACTAAGCGAATTAAAATCGAAATTTGTTTCAACAGCATCTCATGAATTTAGAACTCCATTATCTGCAATTAATTTTGCTGCTGGCTCTCTTAAAAAATACTGGGGTAAAATGGAACCAATTATGAGAGAGAGAAAACTAATGAAAATAGAAGACCAAGTTCTGCATATGACAAATTTATTAGACGATGTTTTAATTGTTGGTCAAGCAAATTCAGGTGAAGTTAGATACAAGCCTTTAAATATAAATCTTGGAGACTTTATTGATGAAGTTATTAAAGAGGTTTATAGTTCCTTCAGAGAATCACACGACATATTGCTAATTGATAAAGAGAAATTAAAAGCTGGGGATATTTTCATTGATAAAAATATGGGACGAAATATTTTTACCAACCTATTAAGTAACGCTATAAAATTTTCTCCAGATGCTTATAAAGTTACTATTGAATTGTCATCCGAAAAAGAAAACATACTTATTTCGGTTACAGATTTCGGTATAGGAATTCCCAAAACAGAGATTGAAAATATATTTAAGCCTTTTGCTCGAGGAAAAAATGTTGATTTAATTCAAGGAACAGGTCTTGGTTTGTCAATTGTAAAAGAAGCAATAGATACAATTGGAGGTGAAATAATTGTTAAGAGTAATGTAGGGAAAGGATCATCCTTTATTGTGAAAATCCCAAAAATAAATAAATAGATATTTATGTATAAAGTATTAGTTGTAGAAGACACATTGAGTATAAGAGAAGAAATTAACGATATTCTCTTAATGGAAGATTATGTCGTTTTCCAGGCTGAAAACGGAAAAATTGGTTTTGAAATAGCTCTAAAAGAGAATCCAGATCTTATTGTCTCAGATATACTTATGCCTGTGCTTAACGGTTTTGAAATGTTTGAAAAATTACAAAACAACTCTAAAACTATGAATATTCCATTGATTTTTCTATCTGCAAAAGCAGAAAAAAAAGATATTAGAATTGGAATGAATCTAGGAGCTGAAGATTATTTAACTAAACCAATAGATACTACTGATTTAGTGAATGCTATTGAAAATAAAATTAAAAAGAAGTTAATTAGAGATGAAAAAAATATTAATAAAACGAAAGAGCTACTAAAAACTCTTGAAAACCAAAAAACTCAACTAGATAATTATTCTGATTTAATTTTACATGGATTAAAGTCTTCACAAGTAAATGTAAACGTTTCAGAACTATTGACGTGGACTCAAGAAGAACTAGAAAAAACTAACAATTTCGAAAATTCTAATCTTAAGATTAACGAAAAGTGGAGTAAGTTAGGTCAAATAGAGTCAAACACTCTTAACATTCATACTATGGCTGAACGGGTTATAAATGGAATAAAAGAACCTTCTCATATCACAATTTCAATAAATAGTGAGCTACCTACACTGATGGCTAATGAAAATATGTTGGAAAAAGTATTTGAAATTCTAATACAGAAAGCTGTGAGCCAAATTGATAAAAAAATTGGTCTAATTGAATTAGGATGTGAAACAAAAGAAAAAGAGTATGTTTTTTCAATTAAATACGATTATGTTAGAGTAACTCCAAAATACCATAAAAAAGTATTCGAAGATTTTCAAGTAGTTAAATCAAATAAAGCTATAGGTGTTGAATTAAATATTGCTGAAAAAATAATTTCTCATTACAAAGGGAAAATATCGATAAAGAGCATTCCAAATAGAGAGACAATATTTTACTTCAATCTCCCAAAAAACAACTAATAATGTCTAAAGTTTTAGTCGTTGAAGACTCAAAAAATATACGAGAAGAAATTTGTGAAATCCTTCTGTTCGAAGATTTTGAAGTAATTTGGGCAGAAAATGGCACACAGGGATTAGAAAAAGCAAAAAAGGAATTGCCAGATTTGATCCTTTCAGATGTTTTAATGCCTAAATTAAACGGATACCAGTTATTAGCTGAACTTCAAAAATCACCAACCACCCAATCAATTCCATTTATTTTTCTTTCTGGAAAAAGGGAATTACCAGATTTAAGGAAGGGCATGAATATGGGGGCAGATGATTATTTAGTAAAACCTATTAACACAGATGAGTTAATAAAAGTTGTAAAAAGTAAATTAAAAAAACAACAATTAATTAAAGAGAATATAGATGAATTAGTAGAAGAAAAGGAGTATTCATTAAAAGAAGCTGGTAGAATGGCAAAAATAGGCTACTGGAGATACAATAAGCAAACCGATACACTTTTCTGGTCTGAAGCTGTTCATCAAATTTTTGGTACTGACCCTGAAGAAGGTGTGCCAGAAATTGATGTAATTCTTAATTGTTTTAATGAAGAATCAAGAACAAAATTTGCCAAAGCATCAGCAGCACTCGATACTAAAGGAGTTCCTTTTGATATTGAGTTACAGATAACCAATTTAAAAAACGAAAAACATTGGATACGAAATATAGGAGAACCCATCTGGAATAATAAAAATGAAATTGTTGGTAGAAGAGGGGTGTCACAAGATATTACAGAACAAAAACTAATAAGGAGTGAAATTGAAAAAGCCGAAGAGATGTATCGCCTACTGGCTGATCATTCCAATGACTTAATCTGTTTACAAGAACCTGACAGCTCTTTTAGATATATCAGTCCTTCTTTAAAAAACCTATTAGGATATGAACAATCAGAGTTTTTGGGTAAAAAAGTATTTGGTATAGTCCATAAAGATGATATACAGTCTTTAATAGATGCAATTAAGAATAAAGTATTTACTAGTAAGGAAAAGATGGATGCTTATACTTTTAGAGCTCGTCATAAAAAAGGACATTTTATTTGGTTAGAGTTTTTAGCATCTCCCGTCTACAAAGGTGAAAAAATCAGCTATTTTGTTACTTCTGCTAGAGATGTTACCGAGATTCAAGGATATCAAACATCCCTTCAGGAATTGACCACTGAAATCACCTTGGTTGAAGAAAAACAAAAAAAAGAAATCGCTACAAACATACACGATCACCTTAGCCAGTCTTTAGTTATTTCAAAAATGAGAATTAATGAGTTGAAAAAAAATCCACAGGTGAAGATGATTGTTGAAGATTTGCAATTTATTGAAACCCATATTTCTGAAGCTTTAGAAAATAGCCGTAAAATCACTTATGAACTTTCACCACCGATACTATATCAGTTTGGTATTATTGATGCAGTAAATTGGCTGCTTGAAGATGTAGAAGCGACTCACAAAACCGAGTGTAGACTTAGTAGTAATGTAACTAGTGTTAAACTTGATGATGGAAAATCGATTTTACTTTTTAGAAGTATACAAGAAGTAATAACTAATGCTATAAAATACGCGAATGCATCTTTAATAACTTTAACTTTTGATAAAAACAAACTTGGGCTTGATATTCTTATCAATGATAATGGTATTGGATTTGATACCTCTATATTAAATAACCTCCATGATTATTCAGGTTTTGGCTTGTTTACCGTTCAAGAGCGTATCCGAAATATACAAGGGAAATTTACGATAGCATCAGAAATAAGTACAGGAACAACTGTTAAATTTTTTATACCTTTATCTGCATGACTTATACAAGCGAAATTAAAATAATATTAGTTGACGATCATAAATTACTTCGAGATGGCTTGAGAAACATTATAGAACAAAGGTCAAATATGCATGTAATTGGAGAAGCATCCAATGGAAGAGAAGCAATAAAAACATGTTCAAAACTATTACCAAATGTTATTGTTATGGATGTTGCAATGCCTGATTTGAATGGTATAGAAGCTGCAGTACAAATTCACAAAATCCATCCAGATATAAAAATAATAGGCCTTTCTATGCATTCTAGTAAGCAATTTATTCAAGGTATGTTTAATGCAGGTGCTTCAGGCTACTTATTAAAAGACGGAGATGCTGATGAATTGATTGCAGCAATTACTACAGTAATGCATAATAAAAAGTATCTCTCAAAAGACATCAATCAAGAGTTTCTAGCCCTACTTAAGAAGGGGGGAACTTTGCAGAAAACTCAATTGAGCTCTAGAGAGAAAGAAGTCTTACAATTGATTGCAGAAGGTAATTCCTCAAAAAAAATAGGAGAAATATTATTTTTAAGCTCAAAAACTGTTGATGTTCATAGAACTAATATTATGAAAAAAATAGATTTACACACCATTCCTGAATTGACAAAATATGCAATTCAAAAAGGACTAACTACGTTGGATATTTAATAATTGTAGCTTTGATACTCTTTTTTTAAGCAAATAAAATAGTAAGCATTTTGCTTATATAAATATCAATAAAAATCGCTTATATTTACCTATCTCCCTTAATAATTTATCTACCAAATAAAACCTTAATTTTGAGACCAACATTAAATAATTTATTAATAGTAGAAGATAATCCATTTATTGGAAAGAAGATATTTAAAGCAGCTATAGAGCTTAGTATAGAAGATATACGGTTAACAGAATCTTTACAAGAAGCAATTTCTTTTTTGAATGATACTAATTTTGAATTTGTGGTACTCGATTTGAGATTGCCAGATGGAAATGGAGTAGAACTATTGAAATGGCTTAAAGAAAAAAAAATAGAAACGAAAGTTTTTGTTTTTTCTATAAGTACAGAGCTAAAACAAATTTGTTTAAAATATGGAGCGTTTGCCTTTTTTGATAAAGCTAAAGACTTTGATGAATTAATTGAAGCTATTAAAAAGGTTGCCTAAAAAGTAGTTTTTCTTTAAACGAAAGAGAGTTCTAATAAATAATTAATTTTCACAAATCTTATCAATAAAAAAAGCTAAACTTTTTGGGGGAAAAGGTCTAGCTTTTTACATAACCAAAAGTAATATTAATTTGGTTTTAGATTATTAAGAAATTCTCTTATTTAATAATTTCTACACTACAAATATATTTAACAAAGCAAAGCTATTCAATAGGTAGTTTTCTTATTTCTTTTCTATCAGTAATTTACAAAAAAAAAAGGAAAGAAATAATAACAACACTTTCTTAATATTGGTTAGATGTTTTACTGGGTTTACAATAAGATTTATATGACCAAAAAGTAGATAGGAGAACGTTAAAGAGACCCCTTATCTCTAGAACAATTCTCCTTCTCCTTTGGAAAGAAAAGGAGATAGGAGAAAGTTAAAGAGACCCCTTATCTCTAGAACAATGTCCTTCTCCTCTATTATTTTTATATAACAAAGTGTTAGTAGGGTTTACATACTATATTTCAACCCAGCAAAACCACTAATTATATATTCATTTTTTACGTTATAAAGCACTTTTAAATCTTTTCTGTGTGTAAGCTGTTGTGTAACAATAAATTTTAATCGATTATTTATCTTGTAGTTAAGCTCACCACTAAGACTATAGCTAAAATAGCCTTGTTTTTTTCTGTATATTTTACCGAAATCTAAGTAGGCACCTGCACCAATTCTTCTATAAATACTTTTAACAACATATCCTGCTCCTAAAGCATAACGCTGGTAGTTTTTTCCAACTAAATCAGCGTACTCTACTGAAAAATAAGTTGATAAATGGTTTTTTTTAAGATTGTAAACAGGAATTTCAACCTTCGATAAAAAATTAATGGTTAAAGGATCATTTCCTTTTTGATCTCCAACTAAAAACAGTCTTATATCTTGTTGTAGAGAGATTTCTAAGTTGTGTTGTCCATAGCTATAAAGCGTAAACATAAAGCTACAAACTAATAGTATTTTTCTCATAACCGGAGGATTTATGTAAATATTTTTTTTAAAAGCCTAAAGGGAAATAAATGTATAACCCATTAGTACACAACAAATATATTTAACAATGTAAAGTCACTCAATAGGTGATTTTCTTAATTTTTCTAATTAAGATAAAAAGAGAGAAATAATTTAATATTTATGATTGGTAATCAATTTATTAGATCACTATAGCAATTATTTTTATATTAATGTACACCTTAAATATTGACCTCTCTTAAAGGTACACTTAAGGGGGGATTCTTTTTTAATTAAAAAATAGTTTTATTTAGAAAGGAGTACTTTAACATTAATGTTTTTTATTTATTCTTAGTGAAAAAAACATAATCAAAAGACGATAAACAGAAAGGATCCTAATTAAATGCTTCCAATCTGTTTTTGAGTAAATTACAATATTTAATGTATGATTAATTGCATTGAAAATTAACCAATATGGCTAATCTAAATTGGAAGATCTGTGAAGGTTATTATAAGAATTCATGAATTATGTAATTGATCATACACATTGTTATGGCTATGTGCTTTGTTTTAAAGTAAACTTATAGTTCCATAAGTAAACTTTCAAGGTCATCCAATGTAAAAGGCTTTTGTAGAACAAAATCAATATCATGCTCCTCTTTAGCTTTCTTATCAATAGCCCATCCGGTCACGGTTACAATTTTTATTTTGTTTCCAAAATTATTTCTAATAGCATCTATTAACTCCAAGCCGTTCATTTCGGGCATACCAATATCTGTAAATACAATATCATAGGTGTTTTTATGAAGATATTCTAAAGCATTTTTTCCACTATTTGCAATAGTACATTTGTGACCAATTAGTTCAACCAACTCACCAATATCTTCGGTTATAATGTGGTCATCATCTACCCACAAAACATTAAATGACTTTTTTTCTTTCCGTACATTTTTACTAACTACTTTAGTTTCATCTTGCTGCCCTATTGGAAAAGCAATTTCAAAGGTAGACCCTTTAAGTAGTTCAGAGGATTTAACAACAATGTTTCCACTGTATTTTTTCAGGATGCTATAAACGCCACTCATTCCTAAACCTCTCCCTAATCTAAACCCTTTTGTAGTGAAAAATGGTTCAAATACTTTTAACCTGACTTCTTCATCCATACCTAAACCTGTGTCAGTAAAAGTTGCAAACACATGCTCAGCACTTGAACTTGTTTTAATAATAAGATCTCCTCCTTCTGGCATTGCTTCAATGCTATTCTTAATTAAATTATAGACAGCAGATTTTAACTCCCCGTTATTACAACTAATTTTAGGAATATCTTGGAAATCTGTTATTACATTTATCTTCAATCCTTTTTTTTCCATGCCATCTTTCCAGAGTGGGCGTGACTGGTTTAAGCTTTCTTCAATCAATGTATTAAAATCAATAAGTTTGATGTCTTTGTCATCATGTTCAGTATCGCCAAATTTCTGCAATGCATTGACTCTACCTGCCACATCACTCATAATAGTCCCAATACTATTTAAACGTTCAAGAGCAACATCTGATAAATGTTTTTGAAATTTGATAATTTCTAAATTCCCCATCATTTGTTGTAGTGAATTATTGAAATCATGGGCAATAGAAGAAGACATTTCTCCAATTGCTTTAAGTCTTTGATGCTTGACTTGAGCCTCTTCAAATAGTTTTTGTGTAGTAATGTCTTGATTCGTTCCTGTTAAACTAATCACCTTTCCATTATCTCCCAATACGGGTTTACAAATAGTTCTTATCGTTTTTTGCTCATCATTGGGAAGGCAAATTCGAAGTTCAATATCGTATGAAACTCCTAGATTAGCAGCTTTATCAATAGTGTGATTAAATAAATCTAAGTCATCTGTATGAATTCGTTTAATGATAGAGTGATGTTCTGGAGCATCTTTTTTTGAGTCGAAGCCCCAAATGTGAAACATTTCATCTGACCATTCATTTTTTTGAATTGCAGGATCAAATAACCAGCTTCCAACATGTGCTATTTTTTGCGCTTCATTTAAATCATTACTAATTTTCTCTAACCTTAATTTAGTTTTTAAGTTGTCTTCTTCAATCTTTTTTTGCTCAGTGATGTCCTTAGTTACTCCGAAAATACTTTCTTGAGAATTTTTTGTAAGAGCTATAATGAATAAGTTTCTGATTTCTCCTGACGGACGTTTTATTCTAAACTCAAAAGGATTAAACATTTCATCAACCAGCAACGCTTGAATACCTTGCTCCAATTTATATAAATCTTCAGGTAACACTATATTTGTTACATTCTCATTAGAAGGGTGAAAACTCTCTTTAGTTACTCCATAAATATTATACATTTCATCAGACCATTCGACTTTGTCTGTGGCCATATCCCATTGCCAACTTCCAACATGACTTAATTTTTGCGCATGATTTAAAGCATTGTTTAATTCATATAGTTTTTCGTTTTGAAGGTCTAGCTCCTTTTTATTTTCAATAAGTGCTTTGTTTTGAATTTCGATTTCTTGTTCTGCAATTTTATTCTTATGTATATCTCGACATACTTTGACTATTTCTACCACCTCTCCATCAGCATTTTTAAAAGGGAAGATGTATTCTGAAAACCATCTTTTTTCTCCTAACCAATCAAAAAATACTTCTATCGTTTTACTTCTACCTGTTTTCTTTACTTTTTCAAACGCATTCAGAAGAATATTAGAAACGTCTTTATCAAAAAGATCATTGGGCATTTTACCCACTATATCTTTAGGAGTTATTGCATAGCAAGTTGGTGCATTATAATAGATATACTCCCCATTAGGTTTATGTATGGTAATCATATCTTCAGATGCTTGTAACAGCATGTAAAAACGATTTTCATCTTTTTTTAATTCATAAATTCGTTTTTCCAACTCCTGATATGTAGGTTCTTTATATGATTTCATATTGGTTTATGGCTTTGGTTACATAGAGGTAATTATTATTGTGTTTATTTTGAGATTTTGTTGAAGATTTTTAGGGAAAACCTACCGAAAAAGAATAATGTCTATTGACTTAGCAAAAAAAAGAGAATGTTTCTTTACTTGTAGATAGAGTTGAAATTATTATTTGTTCAATACTTTCTACTTTGTCTAACCCTTTTTTCTTGATCATAAAAGAATTAACGGATAAAAAAGAATAAAATAGAAATAGGATTAACATTAATACACTTACAAAAGTGCTTAAATTACCATCAAGAATGGATTTGTATTCCGTTATGAAAACGGCTCCTAAAAAAGCGACTTCAAAAAGTCTTGTTGAATATTGTCGCGACTTGTACAACTTAAAAGTGCTAAAAACACTTGTTAGAAATAAAGTTAAATAAAATGCTATGTTTCTAGTTTTTAAAAAACTAGAAACAGGATTATTTGAGAGAATTATCATTATTGTGAGGGATTTCTAGATCATGCTTACCAAATATAAATGGAATATATGGTAAAAAAAAGGAAAAACTATAAAAAGATTAATTGACAAATTTCAAGGTTTTCAACATATAAAATTTGTCTACAGTAAAACCTCTTGGTAATAATTTTTTTTAAAATAGAGTTAATCACGCTTGTTTTATTTTCCCTAGTGCTATATTTTTCTGGTGCAATAAAGTTTCACTTCAGGTGCATGTTGTAATGAAGATAAAGTCTACTTATTTTGAATGTTTGTTGCTTTTTTATTTGCTAAACCTGATGTTTTGATTCAACCTCTGTGACTGGTTCCAAATCGATAATGAAAAAGAACAAATCTATTTCGCATTTTCATGGTAATGGGTATTTTAAATAGCATGA
Organism: uncultured Flavobacteriaceae bacterium; assembly: GCA_913062575.1. Taxonomy (GTDB): domain Bacteria; phylum Bacteroidota; class Bacteroidia; order Flavobacteriales; family Flavobacteriaceae; genus Polaribacter. The sequence continues at coordinate 25,689 of CAJXVT010000025.1, forward strand.
TTTAAAACTCATAATTCTTATCTCGCCTCATAAACAGTACAAGGAATAATCATTTCTTCTAATGAGATTCCACCATGTTGGTAGGTGTTTTTAAAATACTTTACATAATGATTGTAATTATTCTGATAGGCTAAAAATAAATCTTCCTTGGCAAAAATAAAGGAGCTGTTCATAGAAGTACTTGGTAAGAAAATATCTTTTGGATTGCGAACAGCATAAACATCTTTTTCAATATAGGTTAGGCTTCTACCAGTTTTATAACGGAGGTTTGAACTTGCATTTTTATCACCAATTACTTTACTTGGGTTTTTACAATTAATAGTTCCGTGATCTGTAGTAATAATTAATTTCTGACCTAATTTCTGCGCTTTTTGTATAATTTCTAACAAAGGTGAATTCCGAAACCAACTTTCTGTCAATGAACGATACGCTTTATCATCACCAGCCAATTCTTTAATGACTTCCATTTCTGTTTTTGCATGTGATAACATATCTACAAAATTGTACACAATAACGGTTAAATCGTTTTGTTTGGTAGCATTGTAATTGTCTGCTAATTCCTTTCCGTTTTTAAGATTAGTAATCTTATAATATTCATGTTTAATGTTAAGATGTAGCCTTTTAATTTGAGTAGTAAGAAATTCATTTTCGAATAAGTTTTTTCCACCTTCGTCATTGTCATTTTTCCAATATTGAGGATACATTTTTTCCATTTCAGAAGGCATTAATCCAGAGAAAATAGCATTTCTAGAATATTGCGTTGCTGTAGGTAAAATACTAAAGAAAGAATGTTCTTTTTCCTTTTTAAAGTGTTTATTTATATAAGGTTCTAATATTCTAAATTGATCCAAACGTAGATTGTCAATAACCACTAATAAAGTGCCTTTGTTAGTGCTTAATTCAGGGAATACAAAATCCTTTAGCAAGGTGTGAGAAAAAGTAGGCTTGTCTGTATCAGTTAAAAAACCTTCGTAGTTTTTTTTGATAAACTTAAAAAATAAGGTATTGGCCTCGTCTTTCTGACTTTCTAAAATACCTAGCATTCCAGTATCATTAATGTTCTCTAGTTCTAATTCCCAGTGCACCAATTTTTTGTAAATGTTTATCCATTCTTCATACGAATTTACCATGGCTAAATCCATAGAGATTTTTCTAAACTCCTGTTGGTAATTTGAGGTTGTTTTGTCAGAGATTAACTTCGAGTGATCTAAATTCTTTTTTAGACTTAATAATATTTGATTAGGATTTACGGGTTTAATTAAATAATCTGCAATCTTAGAACCAATTGCTTCTTCCATAATGTATTCTTCCTCACTTTTGGTGATCATAACGATAGGAAGATTATTGTGCTTCAATTTAATTTCAGACAAGGTTTCTAAGCCCGTAATTCCTGGCATGTTTTCATCTAAAAAGACGATATCAAAGTTTTTATCATCTACTAAATCAATTGCATCAGTGCCATTTGTACACTTAGTTACCAAATAGTTTTTCTTTTCTAAAAACAGAATATGAGGTTTTAATAAATCTATTTCATCATCAACCCATAAAATTTCTATTTTTCTCATATTGTTTTCTGTTTTTCTATTGCTAAAATACTTGAAGTGGTTCTTATTCTTTTAATTTATTTAGTTAAAATAAAGTGAATTGTATTGTCAGTTCATCAGTATCAATAACTATAGTATATTTGTGCTACTAAAAATAGTTAATGAAAGTTTCAAAAACAAATAAACTCAAGATACTTAACGATCCAATTTACGGTTTTATTACGATTCCGAATACTTTAATTTTTGACATCATAGAACATCCTTATTTTCAGCGTTTAAGACGTGTTACTCAAATGGGGTTTTCTAATTTAGTATATCCTGGAGCAAACCACACACGCTTTCATCATGCTATTGGCTGTATGCATTTAATGCAAAAAGCTGTTCAGGTTTTACGCTTTAAGGAGATTGAAATTTCTGATGAAGAAGCCAATGCTTTATACATTGCAATTTTGTTGCATGATATTGGTCACGGTGCATTTTCTCATGCTTTAGAGCATAGTATTGTAAACGGAATTAGCCACGAAGAGATTTCTTTAAAGTTTATGAAAAAACTAAATGAAGAGTTCAATGGTGAATTAAGTTTAGCTATTGAGATTTTTGAAGGGAAACACAAGCGGAAGTTTTTATATCAGCTTATTTCTAGTCAACTAGATATTGATCGTTTAGATTATTTAAAACGTGATAGTTTTTATACAGGAGTTACAGAAGGGAATATTAGTTCTGATAGATTAATAGCAATGATGAATGTTGCTAATGATGAATTGGTCATAGAGAAAAAAGGGATCTATTCTGTAGAGAAATTTATTATTGCTCGAAGATTAATGTATTGGCAAGTATATTTGCACAAAACAGGACTGGTTGCAGAAAACATGTTGGTTAAAATTCTACAGAGGGCTAAAGAATTAGCGCTGCAGAATATTGAGTTGCCAGCAACAAAAACGATGCAGTACTTTTTGTACAATCAAATAACAGCAAAAAATTTCACTGATGAAACGCTAGCAATATTTTCGAAATTGGATGATTATGATGTATTGTCGGCTATAAAAGAATGGACGTCTCATTCAGATATTATTTTATCAGAATTATCTAAGATGATTATAAACCGTAATTTATTTAAGATTGAAATTCAAGACAAGCCTTTTTCTAAGGAAGAAGTAGAAAATCAACAAGAAAAATTAAAAGAAAAACTTAAAGTAATAGAAGGTTCCATTCCTTATTTTGTGTTTCAAGGGAAGGTAAGCAACCAAGCATACAACACCAATAACCCAATTAAGATTTATTATGATGAGAATAATATGATTGATATTGCGTCAGCTTCAGATCAATTAAATTTACAGGCCTTAACAAAACCTGTAGAGAAATATTATTTGTGTTATCCTAAGGAAATGTAATTAGCCAAATCCTAAGTTTTTTCATACTTTTGCAGACAATGAATTTTACAGCTGAACAAATAGCAGAAATTTTAGAAGGAGACATCGTTGGTAATCCCAATGCAGAAGTTACAAAACTATCTAAAATTGAAGAAGGAGAAAAAGGAAGTCTTACCTTTCTGTCTAATCCTAAATACAATTCATATTTATATACTACAAAAGCATCAATTGCTATTGTTAATAAAAGTTTTGTAGCCGAAAAGGAAATTGAAACGACTTTGATAAAAGTAGATGATGCTTATGCAGCTTTCTCTAAACTTTTAGAGTTTTACAATCAAGTTAAAAATAATAAGTCTGGAAGAGAACAACCACATTACATAGCAGATTCTGCTGTAATTGGAACCGGTGAATATATTGGTGCTTTTGCCTATTTAGGCAATAAGGTTGTGATAGGTAATAATGTGAAAATTTACCCAAATGCCTTTATTGGCGATAATGTTACAATTGGAGATAACTCTACCATATTTGCAGGAGCTAAGATTTGTTCTGAAACAGAAATCGGTGCAAATTGTGTAATTCATACTGGAGCAATTATTGGTTCAGACGGATTTGGATTTGCTCCAAATAAAGAAGGAGTTTATAATAAAATTCCTCAAATTGGAAATGTAATTATAGAAGATAATGTAGAAATTGGTGCGGCAACTACAATTGATAGAGCAACATTAGGTTCAACAATTATTAGAAAAGGAGTAAAGCTTGACAATCAAATTCAGATTGCACACAATGTTGAAGTTGGTGAAAACACTGTAATTGCAGCGCAAACAGGAGTGTCTGGATCAGCCAAAATTGGAAGTAATTGTATAGTTGGTGGACAAGTAGGCTTTGCGGGGCATATTACAGTAGGAAACAATGTTAAAATTGGGGCTCAATCTGGAGTCACAAAAAGTGTAAAAGAGAATCAAGTTATAAATGGAACTCCAGCATTTGGAATTTTAGATTTTAATAAATCATATGTCTATTTTAAAAATTTACCTAAAATGGCAGCAACTTTAAACAAATTAGAAAGAGATTTAAAAACTCAAAAATAAATTTTGATGAGTAACAAACAACAAACAATACAAAACGAAATTAGTCTTTCAGGTGTAGGTTTACATACAGGAAATACTGTTAGAATGACCTTTAAACCAGCGCCAGTAAATCATGGATTTGCTTTTATGCGTGTAGATTTAGAAGGACAACCAATTATTGCTGCAAAAGCAGAGTATGTGACAAACACCCAAAGAGGTACAAACCTTGAGAAAAATGGAGTTCAAATTCAAACTTCAGAACATGTATTAGCTGCAGCTGTTGGTTTAGGGATTGACAATTTATTAATAGAGATGGATGCTTCTGAACCGCCAATTATGGATGGTTCTTCAAAATTTTTTATTGAAGCTTTAGAAAAAGCAGGAATTCAAGAACAAGACGCTGAAATTAAAGAATACATCGTAAAAGATATTATTTCATTTAGAGATGATGTTACAGGTAGCGAAATTATATTAATGCCAGCAGACGAATATGAAATAACGACCATGGTAGATTTTGGGACTAAAATTTTAGGTACTCAAAACGCAACCTTAAATCATATATCAGACTTTAAAGAAGAAATTGCAGAGGCAAGAACTTTTAGTTTCTTACATGAAATAGAAACGTTGTTAGAAAACGACCTAATTAAAGGAGGAGACTTAAACAATGCTATTGTATATGTAGACAAAGAGTTGTCTGCTGATACCATGGAGCGATTAAAAGTAGCTTTTAAAAAGAAAACTATTACAGTAAAACCAAACGGAATTTTAGATAACCTAACCTTGCATTGGGCAAATGAAGCAGCAAGGCACAAATTATTAGATGTTGTTGGTGATTTAGCTTTAGTTGGAATTAGAATTAGAGGAAAGGTGATAGCTAATAAACCTGGACATGCAATAAACACACAGTTTGCTAAAAAATTAGCTAAAATAATTAAACTTGAAAAACGTAATAACGTGCCTCAATATGATTTAAATCAACCACCATTGATGGATATCCATCAAATTATGGATATTTTACCTCATAGGCCTCCGTTTTTATTAATTGATAGAATTTTAGAATTATCGGATAAGCATGTTGTGGGTATGAAAAATGTAACCATGAATGAACCATTTTTTCAAGGCCATTTTCCTGGGGCACCAGTTATGCCAGGGGTTTTGCAAGTTGAAGCAATGGCACAATGTGGTGGGATTTTAGTGTTGAGTACAGTTCCAGACCCTGATAATTATTTGACATATTTCATGAAAATGGACAAAGTTAAGTTCAAACAAAAAGTACTGCCAGGAGATACATTAATATTTAAGTGTGAATTAATTTCGCCAATTAGAAGAGGAATTTGTCATATGCAATCTTATGGATATGCAAATGGTAAACTAGTAGTAGAAGCAGAGTTAATGGCGCAAATAGCAAAAAAGCAATAAAATGAATCAACCTTTAGCATACGTTCATCCGCAAGCAAAAGTTGCAAGAAACGTAGTTGTAGAACCATTTACAACTATTAATAACAATGTAGAAATCGGTTCAGGAACATGGATTGGATCTAATGTTACCATTATGGAAGGCGCTCGTATTGGAAAAAATTGTAGAATTTTCCCAGGAGCAGTTATATCAGCAATTCCACAAGATTTAAAATTTGAAGGAGAAGATTCTTTAACAATTATTGGAGACAATACAACTATTAGAGAGTGTGTTACAATTAACAGAGGTACTAATGCTTCAGGTAAAACTAAAATTGGTAGTAACTGTTTAATTATGGCTACTGCCCATATTGCGCATGATTGTGTGTTAGGAGATAATTCTATTGTAGTAAATGGAGTTGCACTTGCAGGACATGTAATTATTGGTAAATATGCAATTATTGGAGGATTAGCAGCTGTTCATCAATTTATTCATATTGGAGACCATGCAATGATTTCTGGTGGATCATTGGTACGAAAAGATGTACCACCATATACTAAGGCAGCAAAAGAACCTTTATCTTATGTCGGAATTAATTCAATTGGTTTAAGACGTCGAGGTTTTTCATCAGCAAAAATTTCTGAGATTCAAAACATTTATAGAATTTTATATCAGAAGAACTATAACAATACTCAAGCTCTAGAAATCATTGAAGGGGAGATGGAAGCAACTCCAGAAAGAGATGAAATCACATTGTTTATCCGTAATTCTCAACGTGGAATTATGAAAGGATACTCAGCAACTTAAAATTAGAAACAAAACATAACAATAAATAAATGGCAACAACATCAGACATTAGAAACGGATTGTGTATCAAATATAACAATGATATATATAAAGTAATAGAATTTTTACATGTAAAGCCAGGGAAAGGACCTGCATTTGTAAGAACCAAATTAAAAAGTGTTACCAACGGTAAAGTAATTGATAATACGTTTCCAGCAGGAAGAAAATTAGATGATGTAAGAGTAGAAACTCAAAAATTTCAATTTTTATATGCAGATGGTAATTCATATAATTTTATGAACACAAATGATTACAATCAAATTTCCTTGGAAAAATCTGTTTTAGACGCTCCTGAATTATTAAAGGAAGGTGAGATTGTTACTATAATTATCAATTCAGAAGACGATATGCCTCTTTCTGTTGATATGCCATTAAGTGTTATTTTAGAAGTTACACAAACAGAGCCTGGTTTAAAAGGAAACACTGCTACAAATGCTACGAAACCTGCAATCGTAGAAACTGGAGCGAAAGTAAATGTGCCTTTATTTATAAATGAAGGAGACAAGATTAAAATTGAAACAACAAAAGGTACGTATCAAGAACGTGTCAAGGAATAAAATTTCAGATGACTAAAACTAGAGAAGAGATAAATCAAACTGAAAGAGAATATTATGATGAAGGGAAACTTGATCGTAAAAAGATTAAAAAGTTAAGAAGACATGCCTTTTTTTACTCTTATAAAAGAGAAAAAAAAGTATTAAAGAAGCTTTTAGAAGAGTTTAATGGTAAGAATGTTTTAGAAATTGGATCTTATGCTTGGGCAGATTGGTTTAATGAAGACACAAATCCAGCAAATTTAACGTGTATAAACATTTCTGAATCTGAGTTGAATCTTGGAAAATCTCATGCAGCTTCAAAACCATTTCCGGTAGACCATTTTTTAATGGATGCAAATAACTTAACATTTGAAGATGAGACATTTGATGTTGTTTTTGGTAGTGCAATTTTACACCATTTAGATGTAGAGAAATCTGTAAACCACATTCATAGAGTATTAAAGCCTGGAGGGAAAATTGTTTTTCTTGAGCCTTTGAATATGAATCCTTTATATAAAATATATAGGAAGTTAAATCCGCAAGAGAGAACACCAGATGAACATGCTTTAGTTTCAAAAGATTTTAAATTAATTAGAGAGAAATTCACATTTGATCATCATTTTTTAGATTTCTTTACTGTTGTCTTTGGGTTTGTTTCTTTAAAAATTTATGGTGATAAAAACTATGATAATTGGATTAATAAAATGGGATACAATCTAGATGTGTTTTTCTCCAAAATTCCATTTATGCACACACTTTTTGCAAGAGTAATTATTTTTGGTAGTAAAAAATAAAGCTAAATGAAATTCAACAAACCACAAACATTACAACAAATAGCAACACTGTTAGAAGTTGGATTTGTTGGTGATGCAAATTTTTCAATTACAGGGATTAATGAAATTCATGTAGTTGAAGCTGGAGATATTGTTTTTGTGGATCATCCAAAGTATTACGATAAAGCATTAAACTCTGCCGCTACAACTATCTTAATTAATAAAGAAGTTGCGTGTCCAGAAGGTAAAACTCTGTTAATTTCTGATGATCCTTTTCGTGATTTTAATAAAATAACAAAACACTTCAATCCTTTTATCGCTGCTACATCTAGTATTGCAGCATCAGCAATTATTAGAGAAAGAACCATCATTCAACCAAACGTGTTTATAGGAAACAATGTTCGCATAGGTAAAGATTGTGTCATTCACCCGAATGTAGCAATTTATGATAACTGTGTAATAGGAAACAATGTTACCATTCATGCCAATACCGTTTTAGGAGCAGATGCTTTTTATTATAAAAACAGACCAACAGGATTTGATAAATTACTTTCTGGAGGTAGCGTTGTTTTAGAAGACCATGTAGATTTAGGAGCTTCATGTACAATAGATAGAGGAGTTACTGGAGATACTACAATTAAAGAAGGAACAAAAATTGACAATCAGGTGCATGTTGGACATGATACTGTGATTGGAAAAAAATGTTTGATTGCCTCACAAACAGGTATTGCTGGTTGTGTTGTTATAGAAGATGAAGTTACTATTTGGGGGCAAGTTGGTACCAATAGCGGAATTACAATCGGTAAAGGAGCTATCATTTTGGGTCAAACAGGTGTCACAAAATCGGTAGAAGGAGGTAAAAGTTATTTTGGAACACCAGTTTCAGAATCTAGAGAAAAACTAAAGGAAATGGCTCAGATCAAACGATTTTTAAAAGAGCAAAAAAACAAATAATTTAGTACAAAAATCTTTTTCTGATAAGAATCAAAGAACTATTTTTGTAGCGTTAAAACAATTGGTTTCCAATTGATATATAATTTAGATTAAACAAAAAACAAATGAGCGTTTTAGTAAATAAAGATTCAAAAATTATAGTACAA
>CAJXVT010000026.1 GCA_913062575.1 uncultured Flavobacteriaceae bacterium
AAATATGGAGAGACCAACGAGTTAAGAACATTGGCTGTTGCATTTGTTTCTTCAGCAAGCAACATCAAAAATTTAGAAACAATTCGTAAACAACATTTAACCAATGTAGGAATTGAGAATACTGCAGAACTAAAAGACAAAGCGATTGTTTGGCTGAGTTACAATGTTCATGGAAACGAATCTTCTTCTACAGAAGCATCCATGTTAACCTTGTATAAATTGGTAACTGAGAACTCAAATTACTTAGAGAACACGATAGTAATTATGGATCCTTGTATCAATCCTGATGGAAGAGATCGATATGTAAATTGGTACAATCAAGTGGTAGCAGCTCCCTACAATAATAATGGTGACGCTAGAGAACATAGAGAACCTTGGCCAGGTGGAAGAGCTAATCATTATTTATTCGATTTGAATAGAGATTGGGCTTGGGCAACACAGGTTGAAACTAGACAACGATTAAAAGTGTATAATAAATGGTTGCCTCATGTGCATGTAGATTTCCATGAGCAAGGCATAAACAATCCATATTATTTTGCACCTGCAGTAGAACCTTATCATGAAGTGATTACAAATTGGCAACGTAATTTTCAAACTCAGATTGGAAAAAACCATGCAAAACATTTCGATAAGAAAGGTTGGTATTATTTTACAAAAGAAAGTTTTGACTTGTTATATCCTAGTTATGGAGATACCTACCCAACTTATGTTGGCGGAATAGGAATGACCTATGAACAAGCTGGTAGCGGAAGAGCTGGACTGGGAATTATTAAAGCTGATGGAGAAGTATTATCACTTTGGGATCGTTTAATTCACCATACAACTTCTGGTATTTCTACTGTAGAAATGGCTTCTAAAAACACTGCTAAAATAAACAGTGAGTATAAAAAATACTTTAACGACAATAACTTTAAATATAAAAGTTATGTCTTAAAAGGGAATAAGAGTAAAACCAATAAGTTGATTGAGTTGTTAGACAGACACGAAATTAAATATGGTAGTGTTGATGGAAGAAAAACAGTTTCTGGTTATAATTATGACACAAAAACGAAAGGAAGTATGAAAACTTCTTCTAGTGATTTGGTAATTTCTACCGATCAACCAAAAGGAAGATTAGTGAAGGCATTGTTTGAACCTGTTGCAAAATTAAGTGATTCTATTACCTATGATATTACTGCTTGGTCTTTACCATATGCATATGGATTTAAAGCCATTGCTAGTGAAAAATTAGTTCCTAGTAAAAAACGAGAAGAGAAACGAGTAAAATTCACTGAATCATCAGGTGTTTATGCATATACTTTTGCATGGAACCATGTTTCTGACGCTAAATTATTAGCAGATTTATTAAAGGTTGGTTTTAGAGTTCGCTTTACTAGAAAGGACATGACAAATAGCGGTAAATTTTTACCAAAAGGATCAATTATTATAACTAGAGGAGATAATAAACAATTTTACAATTTTGATAATTTAGACCAGCACATTGCTGTACTTGCACGAAGTCATAACAAAAAAGTACAGACTTTATCCTCTGGTTTTTCTGACAAAGGTCCAGATATGGGATCGTCTGCTGTACGGGAAATTAAGAATCAGAAAATAGCAGTACTATCTGGAAAAAGCACTAGTTCGTTGAGTTATGGTGAAATTCAGTATTTTTTCGAACAAGAGATTAACTACCCTTATACGGCAATAAATACTGATGACTTTTCTCCTAGTTCATTAGACAAGTATCACACATTGGTTATTCCGAATGGATATTACGGAGGACTCTTTAACAAAAGCAAATTAGATGCATTAAAATCATGGATTCGTAAAGGAGGAAAAGTAATTGCAATTGGTGGAGCCAACAGTATTTTCGCAAACAAAAAAGGATTTGGTTTAAAAACAAAATCATCAGATGACAAAAAAGATAAAGATGAAAAGGATACTCCAATAGTTAGATATGAAGATTTAGAAAGAGATCGTATAAAAGGGAGTATTACTGGAGCTATTTTTAAAACAACTATTGACAATTCTCACCCCTTAGGTTTTGGATATGGTAATTCTTATTTCACATTAAAACAAGGAGCTAAATCTTACAAATATTTAGAAAACGGATACAATGTAGTTCGTTTAGAAAACAACACTGCTTACTCTGGATTTACAGGAAGTAAAGCTGTAGACAATCTAACGAAATCATTGATATTTGGAGAAGAAAACATAGGTAGAGGAAGTGTTATCTATATGGTGGATAATCCATTATTTAGAGCATTTTGGGACAACGGTAAATTATTCTTTGCCAATGCATTGTTCTACACAAACCCAAGTATGAAGAAATTGTAAGTTCACTCTTCAAAAAAAATAAAAAGCATCGCTACAATTTGTAGTGATGCTTTTTTATGTTAACTAATGTATCGCTATTCTTTTCCTAAGAAATATGCAACTACACCTCCAGCAACTGCGAAACGCACTGCAAAAGTAGCCGCTGTAAACAACACTCCATTTACATTAATTAAAGACGTGGTTGCTAATAAATGTAATCCATAACCAACACCAATAAAAGCACCAATTATAAAACCTGCTTTTGCACCAGTAGAAAATGTATTTTCACTTGCTCTTTTATTAAAAATTAGCACCAAAAGCACTGCATACAATACCTCCATTAAAATAATGATTTTGATATCTAAATCTACTGCTGCAGCTTCTGTCCCTGAACCGTTACCGAAGGTTGCACCTCCAAAAATCACTTCATAAATTAAATAGCCAAGCCCAAATAAGGCAACTGTTCCACCAAGAACAGCAAGAATGTTATTTTTCATTTGTTAGTGTTTTACAAACCTCTTTTAGAAGTTTTAGTTAATAGTATTCTAAAGATATAAAAATTAACACACTGACTACTAATAAGATATAATTTTTTATTAACAAGAAAAAAGTTAAATTCTATTACTAACAGTTAACATTAAGAATTGTAAAATAATATTTGATGTGACGGTAAATCTATTTCAATTTCAAATCACAATACCAAAAGCTGGTGTCGTAATTTGTGTCTTTGGATTGATGACAGTTGTCATCGTCATCGTCATGTAACGCATATGATCTCAACACCTTCTCTCCTATTTCAAAATCTATGGAAAATTTAAAGATTGGCCCATCAAAAACAAAAGTATGAAACTCACCATTTTCTCCACAAACATCTACGTTCTCTGGCAAGTCATCTATAAATTGTTGATCGATTACTCTACCAACAAATGCTTCTCCTAACAACCTTGCATTTACACAAACCGTAATTGCTTTAAAACCGAGCGATAAGAATTCTTGGAGTACCTTCTTGGTATCCTTCTTCCACAATGGAAACACACCTTTTACACCAACTTCTGCTAATTTTGTTTCTCTGTACTTTTTTAAATCTTCTAAAAAAATATCTCCAAAAATTGCATGTGTATAGTTTTGCTCTAGTAAAGTTTCCATTTTCTCTTGCATGAGTGTATCATACAATTCCATGGTAACATCCGCAGGGAAATAGTTTTTCTGTAATGGAATTCCGATGCTTTCAGCTTGCTTATTTAGCAAACTTTCATGTAAACCATGCATTGAAACACGTTCAAATTCTTGATTTACATTGGTAATCAACAAGTCAATGGTATAGTCTTTATCTTGTAGTAAAGTATATAGTGCCAAGGCAGAATCTTTACCAGAAGACCAATTAAAGTAGGCTTTTTTCATACTAACAAAATTGCATAAAAAATCCTGCGTAAAGCAGGATTCAGTATTTATTTTCTTTTTTGATTTAAACTCTTTGGCCTTTCAACTTTCGTTACTGGTGTTCCATATAAATCAAAATCTCCAGCTTCGTGAATGGTGATGTCAATAAACTCACCTATTTTAATGTAATGTTCTGTAGCATCTACAATAACATCATTATCAACATCAGGCGAATCAAATTCTGTACGTCCGTAAAAATACTCTCCATCTTTTCTATCAAATAGACAACGGAATGTTTTCCCTACTTTTTCTTGATTCAATTCCCAAGAAATTTGACCTTGAACTTCCATGATTTCATTGACACGTTTAAACTTCACATCTGCAGGAACATCATCCTCTAATACATAAGCGCCCGTATTTTCTTCATGAGAATATTCGAAAGCTCCTAGACGTTCAAAACGCATTTCTTCTACCCAGTCTTTTAATTCCTGGAACATTTCTTCTGTTTCTCCAGGATATCCAACAATCAAGGTCGTTCTAATTGCCATTTCTGGAACCGCTTTTCTAAACTTATGAATCAACGCTACCGTTTTCTCATGTGTTGTTCCACGCTTCATAGATTTTAACAACTCCGTATTGATGTGTTGCAACGGAATATCTAAGTAATTACACACTTTTGGCTCGTTTTTCATTACTTCTAACACATCCATCGGGAAACCTGATGGGAATGCATAATGCATACGAATCCATTCGATTCCTTCTACCTTGGTCAATGCCAATAATAAATCTGCTAAGGCACGTTTTTTATAAATATCTAATCCGTAATAGGTTAAATCTTGTGCAATCAACATCACTTCTTTGATGCCTTTTTCGGCCAACTTGGTCGCTTCAATAATAATTTCTTCAATGGGAGTAGAAACATGTTTTCCTCTCATTAATGGAATTGCACAAAACGAACAAGGTCTATCACAACCTTCTGCAATTTTTAAATACGCATAGTGCTTTGGTGTTGTTGTTAAACGCTCACCTATCAACTCATGTTTATAATCTGCTTCTAATACTTTTAATAAGTTTGGTAAATCGTGTGTTCCAAAAAACTGATCTACATTTTTAATTTCTTTTTCTAAATCTGGCTTATACCGCTCACTTAAACAACCAGTAACAAATACTTTATCAATTTCTCCTGCTTCTTTACGCTGCGCGTGATGTAAAATAGTATCTATCGATTCTTCTTTGGCTTTTCCAATAAATCCACAGGTATTAATTACAACAATATTTCCTTCGTCATTTTCATCTTCATGTACAACATCTTTACCATTGGCTTTTAATTGTCCCATTAACACTTCACTATCGTAAACGTTTTTAGAACAGCCTAATGTAACTACATTGATCTTGTTTTGTTTTGTTGTTTTTGTACGCATCTGTGTATAAAAATTTAGAGTGCAAAGATACAATCTTAATTTACGTTTTTAAACATATTAGAATGTTAATAATTATTTACAAAATAAAGTTGAAGTTAGATTTGATAACTGTTGAACTAAAATAACTAACACTTCTTTACATATGTACATGAGTAGCGTTTTCTAATTTAATTTATTTGCAGTAGCATTCAACAAAACGAATCGCTATTAAAATATATGATCATGAAAAACAAAGAAATTACTTTTTTTAGAAGCCTATTTATTGTTTCTGCCATCTGGAATTTAATCGGTGCCATTTTCGGTTATTTCAACACTGCTTTTACCTTCAATGGATTTTTTAACAGAGAACTGACTGACCCGCTTTTCTATGCCATTTATCAAGGTGCCTGGGGAACAACATTGGTCTATTTTATTGGTTATTTAATTGTAGCCAAAAACCCTTTAAAACACACAGGAATTGTTATTGTTGGCGGGATTGGTAAAATTGGTTTTGCCATTTCGTTACTGAAATTTTATTTAGCTGGATTGGCAGGCCCCGTGGTATTTGTAGTCATTGCAGGTGATTTTGTTTTTTCGCTACTTTTTTTGTATTACTTTATCAGTTTATATAGAGCTAAAGAAAACATCGTTTAATCATGAGAAATAAAATGCTATTATTACTTACAAGTATATTTTGCATGCTGTCATTAGAAATTTTTTCGCAATCTCCATGGAAACTAGACAAAAACAAAGACGGCATAAAAGTATATACAAGAATTGAAGAAAATTCAGACTTCAACTCTTTTAAAGCTATTATTACTGTTGATGCGACTACCGATGAAATCCTTAAAATATTAAAAAACACAAGCAATTATACAAAATGGTATGGTTATACAAAAACGGCAACACTCCTAAAACAAGAAAATGATGTTCAGTATAATTATGTAGAAACCATATTTCCATGGCCATTTAGAAATAGGGATATGGTGTATAAAATGACAACCAATAAATTGAATTCTGGAGTCATAAAAATATCCCTAAAAGGAATCTCTGATTATATTCAAGATAAAAAAGGAATTATACGGATGAAAAAAGCCGAAGGATATATCTTATTAAGGCCTTCAAATAATTCAACAGAAATCTTGTACGTTTTTCATTCAGAGCCCGGAGATTCTGTTCCGGCTTGGATGGCAAATAGCTCAATCGCAAAACTCCCTTTTAAAACCCTGTCTGGATTGCGGAAAATTCTTAAAAAGAAAAGAAAATAATGCAAAAACAATTGGCTCACATAAAAAACTCCTTTCTAATATTAGAAAGGAGTTTTTTATATCTGGATTCCTGCCTTCGAAGGAATGACATTGTGTTTTATTTAAAGAAACTATCTACAAACTCGTGTTTATTAAAAACTTGTAAATCATCAATTCCTTCTCCAACTCCAATATATTTAACCGGAATTTGAAACTGATCTGAGATACCAATTACAACGCCACCTTTTGCTGTACCGTCTAATTTGGTAACTGCTAATGAAGTTACCTCAGTTGCTTTGGTAAATTGTTTTGCTTGTTCAAAGGCGTTTTGACCTGTAGAACCATCTAAGACTAATAACACATCGTGTGGAGCATCTGAAACTACTTTTTGCATTACATTTTTAATCTTTACCAACTCGTTCATTAAATTGACCTTGTTATGTAAACGACCAGCAGTATCAATAATAACTACATCTGCATTTTGAGCTTTTGCTGACGTAAGTGTATCGAAAGCTACAGAAGCTGGATCTGACCCCATATCTTGATGTACAATTGGCACATCTACTCTATCTGCCCATACTTTTAATTGATCTATTGCTGCAGCTCTAAATGTATCTGCGGCACCAAGAACTACTTTTAAACCTTGTTTTTTAAATTGTGCAGCTAACTTACCAATTGTTGTTGTTTTCCCAACTCCGTTTACGCCAACTACCATGATTACATATGGTTTTTTGTTCACCGGAATTACAAAATCAACTTCGTTTCCAACATTTGTTTCTGACAATAAGCCTGCAATTTCCTCTCTAAGAATTGTATTCAACTCTTCGGTTCCTAAATACTTGTCTTTAGCGACACGAGCTTCAATTCTATCTATAATTTTTAAGGTAGTATCTACACCAACATCAGAGGTTACTAATATTTCTTCTAAATTATCTAATACATCTTCATCAACAGTTGATTTTCCTGCAACTGCTTTTGATAATTTATTAAAGAAACTAGACTTTGATTTTTCCAATCCTTTATCTAAGGTTTCTTTTTTCTCTTTTGAAAATATTTTTTTAAAGAAGCTCATTTTTTTTATTTTATACTGATATAAAAGTGTTAAAAACTATACCATTTTTACTGTTTGGTCAAATTGTCATTCTAATTGCTACGTAGTGTTAGGGATTGCAGCAAACTACCGTGTAGTGCGTAAAGCCCGACCACTTTTGTGGTAACACCCAAAAATACGGAAATCTTAGACATAAAAAAAGCTACTTTCGAAATGAAAGTAGCTTTTAAATATTTTATATAAAGTAATTACTTTTTAGCTAAAAAGTCTTTTACTTTAGAAGGATCCATGATCGCTTCAACAAATGTATAAGCTCCTGTTTTTGGAGACTTCACCATTTTGATTGCTTTAGATAATCTTTTCGATCCTGTCTGTAACGATGCTACTGATTTCTTTGCCATGACTTATACGTATAAGGTTTATTTGACTTTTACTTTCGTAAAACTCTAATTATTTAATTTCTTTATGAACTGTCATTCTCTTTAAGATTGGGTTAAATTTCTTAACCTCTAATCTATCTGGAGTGTTCTTTTTATTTTTTGTTGTAATGTATCTAGAAGTTCCTCTTTCGCCAGAAGCTTTATGCTCTGTACATTCTAAAATTACCTGAACTCTATTTCCTTTTTTTGCCATCTCGGTTTACGTTGTTTAAGGGTTGGATTATTTAGTTAAATAACCTTTAGCTCTAGCTTCTTTTAAAACAGCTGAGATTCCTTTTTTATTAATATTTTTTAAAGCAGAAGCAGAAATTTTTAATGTAATCCATTTATCTTCTTCTGGAATATAAAAACGCTTCACCATTAAGTTAGCGTCAAATTTTCTTTTAGTTCTATTTAATGCGTGAGATACATTGTTCCCAACCATTGCTTTTTTACCTGTAAGTTCACAAACTCTAGACATCTTCTTGACAGTTTTATTGTTATTTCTAAACGAGGTGCAAATTTAGGAATTATTTATACATTCAACAAAACTATTTTACACTTTTTTTAGAATTTCTTTTTGCAGCAATCCTAATGCTTTATTTACAGTTCCGTTTATTACTTTTTCTCTAGGTTGTCCAAAGTTAAATTCCTTCACAGAAACTCCTGTATCACTGGCTATTGCGATATACACAACACCCAATGTCTTATCAGTATCATCTGTTGTTGGACCTGCATTTCCTGTAACCGCAATTGCATAGTCTGACTTCATTTTTTTCCTGACAGAAACTGCCATTTCGACCACTACCTCTTCACTAACTACAGAAAACGTATTTATTGTTGAATTTTCTACTCCCAACAAGTCATTTTTCATTTCTGCAGTATATGCAACTATACTTCCTTTGTAATAGACTGAAGATCCAGCAATAGAGACTAAACTAGCACCAATTTTACCGCCAGTTACACTTTCTGCTGTCGCAACTGTTTTCTTTTTCTCTTTTAAAAGTTGACCAACGCTTTTTTCTATAGATGCATCATCTTCATAACCCACAATTACATCAGGAATCAATTCACTTAATTGATCTACTTTTTCTTTTAATTGATTTTTTAGTGTCTTTTGATCTGGTCCATTTGCAGATAAGCGCAAACGCACTTTTCCAAAAGAAGGTAAATACGCTAATTTTATATTTTTAGGTAAACTATCCTCAAAGTCTTCAATCCGCTCTGCAATCATGCTTTCTCCTGCTCCATAGGTCATAATTGTTTGGTGCATGATAAAAGGCAATTTAAATTTTTGTTGAATTTTTGGCAACACTTCATGTGTCATCAATCCTTTCATTTCGTAAGGAACTCCTGGGAGTGACACAAAAACAGTTTCGTTTTCATAAAACCACATTCCGGGTGCTGTCCCAAACTGGTTTTTTAAATAGGTAGCTTTTGAAGGCAGTTGTGCTTGATAGCGTTGAATTTCTTTAAATGGATGGTTTATTTTTTTGAACAGCTCTTTAATATGCTCTACAACCTCAGGGTATTCAATAAGTTTAGAATCATTAAAATACTCAGCAATTGTTTTTTTTGTAATATCATCTTTTGTTGGCCCTAAACCGCCAGTAAGAATTACAATATCAACTCTTTCTTGCGCCTCTTTTAAAGCATTAAGTATATGTTGTCTATCATCTTGTATCGTAGTAATTTGATAGACTGAAACTCCAATTTTATTCAATTCAACACCAATCCATTGAGAATTCGTATCTACAATCTGCCCAATGAGAATTTCATCTCCAATGGTTATAATTTCTGCTTTCATTTACTCTCCAATTTTGTCTATGAGATTCTCTTTTACTTTCTTTTTTCTACTCCAAACAAAGCCTAATATTTGAAACACAACTACTATACAAATAAAGCCAGTTACAAATGCTTTTATTCCAATTGACATTAAATTTTCAACATTATATTTATACGAATTAAAAAATCTACAAAAAAGCATGTAGAATAGATACGCAACTACAAAAAGAGCTATTCCTAAAAAACCAAATAACCATTTATTCCTTTTATGGTTTTCTGCAAGTCTGTAAAAATAAAATCCTACATAAAAAAGAAATGTGCAACCTAGATACTCCAAATTATATTATTTGCGTTTTCTCTATTTAACACCAATATCATCAATATTTGGCACCATTTCCTTTATATGATTTTTCCAGTTTTTCTTTAAAAAATAATATAACAAGTAGCAGCTTAGGAGTCCAAATGGCAATAATATTAAACTCAGCACCCTTTCATTAAATCCTTCTAAATATCCTGGAGACAAAACTTCAACAATAACTGCAATTAAAATCGCAAAAACATAAGTTCCAATATAATAGGAAGCAATTCCTAAAATAGCAAAACCCCATTTACTTTTATTGTACTCTTCAGCTAATTTGTAAAAATATTTACCAATCCAATACAGCAATATTAATCCTAACATACTTTTTCTTTTTTATATTTTCAATTTATTTCACTCTAATTTGAAAGACTTGTTTTCCTGCTAATGTTCCTATTAATACATCATTTACAGCAACTTTTCCAACACCTGCTGGAGTTCCTGTAAATATAATATCCCCTTTTTTCAAAGTAAAATATTGTGAAACATAAGAAATCAATTCGTCTGTGCTCCACAACATTGCATTTGTATTTCCGTCTTGAACAACTTGGTCGTTTTTTAACAATTGAAATTTCAAGCTTTCTAAATCAAATTCTTCTTTTGGATAGAATTCACTAATAACAGCACTACCATCAAAGGCTTTTGCTTTTTCCCAAGGCAATCCTTTTTCTTTACATTGTTGCTGTACGTCTCTTGCAGTAAAATCGATTCCTAAACCAATTTCATCATAATATTTATGTGCAAACTTCGCTTCTATATGTTTACCAACTTTATTGATTTTCACCAATACCTCCACTTCATAATGTATGTCATTAGAAAAAGGCGGAATGAAAAAAGGATTTTTTCTTGGTAATATTGCCGAATCTGGCTTTAGAAAAATAACAGGATTCTCTGGTCTTTCATTTGCTAATTCTTCTATGTGTTTGGCGTAATTACGCCCAATGCAGATTATTTTCATAATTAGTTCTTCTTTTACATCTTAAAAAACTCTTTAAATAGTTTTAAATACTCCTTATTTATAGAATTAGAAATTTTCTTTATTTCGCCTTCTGCTATATATTCAGATTTTAAATACTTTGGCTTTGCTATGTATTTATAATGATCACTCTCAATTTTAGAATATCTAACATCCCAAGAAATAGTATCTAACTTCTTTTTTATATAATATGCATTAAATTGAAAATTACATTTATTAGGTCTTAACAAAACATAGGTTAATTTATCTATATTTAGATATTTTTCTATTTGAATATTATCTTTTCTATAAACAACACCAACTTTAACTCCTTTTTCAAGTATATCAAATGTCCCATAATTAAGAGAACTACAATCAGTGTCTGCACTTTGAGAATAGGTATTGAATGAAAAAATCATTACTACTATAATTACAATATTTCTCATATATAATAAATTCAATCTAATTAATATTTTACTTTTCATACAACTGTTTACAACTAATAACTGAAACCTACGGAATCCAAACTTTTGGAAAATTAGGCTTACGTTTTTCTAAAAACGCATCCCTTCCTTCTTTGGCTTCTTCTGTCATATATGCCAAACGAGTAGCTTCGCCAGCAAATACTTGCTGCCCTACCATTCCGTCATCTGTTAAGTTCATTGCAAACTTTAACATCTTAATTGACATTGGTGATTTTTCTAGGATCTCTTGCGCCCATTCAAAAGCAGTATCCTCTAATTCGTCATGAGGAACAACAGCATTTACCATTCCCATATCAAAAGCTTCTTGAGCAGAATAATTCCTTCCTAAGAAAAAGATTTCACGTGCTCTTTTTTGACCCACCATTTTTGCCAAATATGCAGAACCATATCCTCCATCAAAAGAGGTTACATCAGCATCTGTTTGTTTAAAGATAGCATGTTCTTTAGATGCCAACGTCAAGTCACAAACTACATGTAAACTATGTCCGCCACCAACTGCCCAACCTGGAACTACACAAATAACTGCTTTTGGCATAAAGCGAATTAATCGTTGTACTTCTAATATATTTAAACGGTGATATCCATCTTCTCCAACATAACCTTGATGGCCACGAGCTTTTTGATCCCCTCCAGAACAGAAAGAATAGATTCCATCTTTTGTGCTTGGTCCTTCTGCAGATAATAAAACAACTCCTATTGAAGTGTCTTCTCCTGCATCATAGAAAGCATCGTACAATTCTGAGGTGGTTTTAGGTCTAAATGCGTTTCTTACATCTGGTCTATTAAATGCAATTCTTGCGACTCCATTCGATTTTTTATACGTAATATCTTCGTACTCTTTTACAGTTTTCCAATCTGCTTTTATCATAATAGCTGTTTTTTATCGTTATGATTTAAAATCTATAGAACAATTTTGTTCTAGTCACAAAAATAAGATTTTAAGAATGATTATTTACATTTTTATATGAAGGTTTCAAATTCTCCTTTTGTAAAGAAAAAAACAGTATTTTTAACCACTATATTATTCAATTATGAAAATTAAGCTTCCCCTATTTTTTCTATTATTATTTTGTATTTCTCTCTTTGGTCAAAAGACAATTAACAAAAAGTACGAATCTGAAGAGTTACAAGATATTAGAACTATTCGAATTCATTTACCAAGAGGATATGAAATAGATACGCTTACAAATTATCCTTTAACGGTGGTTTTGGATGCTGAGTATTTATTCGACTTGTATGTAGGGAATTCTAGATTGTTTTCATACACAGACAAAGCTCCAAAGCAAATTGTTGTAGGTATAGAAATGGCAAACACCCGATTAAAAGATGCTTCTATAGACGAAAACAACAAGAGTTCATTAACAGCAGGTAGCCGAAGTTTCATTAAATTTATTAAAGAAGAATTATTGCCCTATATTGAAGGAAATTATAAAACTTCTCCGTTTTTAACCATTGTTGGAAATGGAATTTCCGCGAATTTACTGACTCATTTTTTGAGAGACGAAAGCCCATTGTTTAATTCGTATATCTGTTTAAACCCAACATTTGGCCCAGATATTAATGAGCAAATGAAATCTTACGGATTAGACAAACTAGGAACTATTGATAACACCTATTATTTTTACACGAATGACAGTAAGTTTATTGGTGATGAAAAACAACAACGAGTTGGTCAATTAAACACCTACTTACAAACATTAAATTTAAAAAACTTTCATATCAAGTATGATTATTCTGAGTCTTCTCCAAGTAATATCTCTGCGATTGCCGAGGCAATTCCAAGAGCGTTAGACAAGGTTTTCGAAATTTATTCAGGAGTTACTAAAGAAGAGTTTGAAACGAAGATAAAAGACCTTTCTCCGCTAGATGCCATTGCTTATTTAGAAAATAAATATATAGAAATAGATTATTTATTTGGTTCAAACCTTGGGATTCGAGAGATTGATATTATTGCCATAGAAAGTATTATTATTGACAAAGAAAATGGAGACCATTTAAAGACTTATGGCGAAATGATTTTAAACCTATATCCGTTTTCTCCTTTAGGACATTATTACTTAGGAAGGTATTATGAAGCAGGTCAAAATTACAGTAAAGCTTTACAACAATATAGGTTAGGTTATGGTAAAATGGATCCTGCAGATCCGAACGCAGATAAATTTTATCAGAATGTACAGAGAATGCTTAGAAAAGGCTAAATTATTTTTTTTACCAGCTCTAATCCTTCTTTTGTAATTATAATTATTTTTTGCTTATACAAACTTCCAATTGCTCTTTTAAAAGCTTTTTTACTCATTGCTAAACGCATTTTTATCTCTTCAGGAGAGCTTTTATCCGTCAAGGAAATAAACCCGTTATTTCTCTCAATAGCATCTAACAATCTATCTGAATCTAAATCGATTACATTTCTAAATCCTTGTGGCTGCATAGAAACATCTATCTTACCATCTTCACGGATATTCTTAATATAACCGTCTATTCTTTGGTTTTCTTTTAAGTTTTGAAAAACTTCATTCTTATATAATAATCCTTCAAACTCTTCTTCAATTAAAACACTAAACCCTAAATCAGATTCTGACCCAATAATTAAAGATACTTTGTCTCCTATTTCTAAATCCATACTCTTATTTTAAAAAATTAAAATACTCTTTTAATACTTTTTCATTTACTTCTTTATCAGTAAATACTTCTAACACTTTAGGCTGTTTTGAATCAGCATAAAAATCACTTATTCTTTCTTTTAATTCTGATACATTTGTTGCAGAATTATATGTTAACTGATACATTTCACACAAATGCTCTGCCGTTAATTGATGCGGAGTTTCAAAATAATCTAACGCATTCGTAGATTTTGGCCCTGGAATAAATCTAAAAATTCCTCCTCCACTATTATTAATAATAATAATTCTAAAGTTACTCGGAATATAATCATTCCACAATGCATTACTATCATAAAAGAAACTTAAATCTCCAGTAATAAATACCGTCTGATTTTTTTCAGACATCGCAGCACCTATTGCTGTACTTGTACTTCCATCAATTCCGCTTGTTCCTCTATTACAAAATACACCAAGTGTATCATTAACATCAAATAACTGTGTATATCTTATAATTGAACTATTTGCTAATTGCAATTGTGAATGATTTGGGATACTTTCCAATACCTGTTCAAAAGCTTTTAAATCAGAAAAAGGAGCTTGATTTAAATATTCTTTATGTTTACTAGCTCTTTTTTCTTTTGCTGATAACCATTTTTGTTGATAATCACTATCCAATAAACTTAGACCTGTCAATTTTGGCAAAAAATCTACTGGGTTTTCATTGATGTATTCTGACAAACAATGAAACGTATTTATCGATTTTAATGCATCTATATGCCAATGATGATTTGGCTGTTGTTTTCTTAAAAATTGTTTGATTTTTTTAGAAACAATCATCCCTCCAAAAGTGATTAACACTTCTGGCTTTAACCCCTCTAATTGTTCTTCTGATAAAGGAAATATTAATTGATCTATCGAATTAATAGTTTTACCTGATGCAATGTTAGAAGTTGTTTCTGTCAAAATAATTACAGAATTATCTTCTTCAAACTGATTTAGTAGCATTTGCAACTTGGCATCAGGATAATTTGCTCCAACTAAAATCATTTTTTTTAATGAAACATTCCAAATAGAAACTAACTCATCAAAATTAATGTGAGATTTCTCCGCTGTAGACGAAATGACATTAGGCAACTCAAACTCTTTAAGATTGTCTACAGTTTCATACAAAGGCTCGTCAAACGGAACATTTATATGTATAGGTCCTTTTTTAGAAGTTGCAATTTGCAAAGCTTCAGATATGATATTGGTATTAAATTCTTTTTCAGAGTCATCATCAATCAAATTAGCCGAAAACAAAATATGGTTTTCAAAAACATTTTCTTGTCTTATGGTTTGTCCATCGCCAATATCGATAAGATGTTTTGGTCTATCCGCAGATATAACCACTACCGGAATATTACTGTAAAAAGCCTCTGCAATTGCAGGGTAATAATTTAATAATGCAGACCCAGAGGTACATAAAATTGCAACAGGTTTCTGTGTTTGTTGAGCAATTCCTAATGCAAAAAACGCAGCACAACGCTCATCAACAATACTCATCGTTTTTATAGCTGGATGATTAGAAAAACCAACTGTTAACGGAGCATTACGTGAACCTGGAGAAATAACAACCGTATCAATATTAAATTGATAACAAGCTGAAATTACAAGTTGTGCGAGTTCTTTTTTTGGGTACATGAATTTTAATCTTTTACAAAAGATTAAAAAGTTATAAGTTATTAATTCTCAGTCTTGAGTGCGTACTAAAAACTAACAACTCAAAACTAAGCACTAAAAAGGTCAACACCTTTTTAGTTTCCTTTTTGATAATCTGCTAAAAACTTAGCCAAACCACTATCGGTTAATGGATGCCTTAACAGTCCTTCAATCGCACTTAATGGGCCAGTCATAACGTCAGAACCTAATTTAGCACAGTCAATAATATGCATTGTATGACGTACAGAAGCTGCTAATATTTGAGTTTCAAATCCGTAGTTATCATAAATTAAACGAATCTCAGAAATTAAGTTCAAACCATCTGTAGAAATATCATCTAAACGACCAATAAATGGCGAAACATAGGTCGCTCCTGCTTTTGCTGCCAATAAAGCTTGACCTGCAGAAAACACCAATGTTACATTTGTTTTAATTCCTTTTGAAGAAAAATATTTACATGCTTTTACACCATCTTTAATCATAGGTAATTTTACTACAATTTGCGGATTTAAAGCAGCCAAAGCTTCTCCTTCTCTTACCATACCTTCATAATCTGTAGAAATAACTTCTGCAGAAACATCACCTTCAACCAACTCACAAATTGCTTTGTAATGATTAATAATGTTTTCTTCTCCAGTAATTCCTTCCTTTGCCATTAAAGACGGATTTGTAGTTACTCCATCTAAAATACCCAAAGATTGAGCTTCTTTAATCTGATCTAAATTTGCAGTGTCGATAAAAAATTTCATGTGATTGTATTTAGTAATTGTATTAATTTATAATTTATAATGATTCATTAAAAGCTTCTCATACATATTATCTGGTAAAACTCGTTTTAAAACGATAGAGAATTTCTCCATAAATCCACCAACTTTATAATGAATTTTTGTTTTTTCAGTATTGATGACTTTAAAAATTGCTTTTGCCATTTCTATAGGATCCATTCCGCTATCTACATGAGAATTCATCAATGCTAAGTTCTCTTCATATACTTTTTTATAGGCAGAATTTTCAAAAACTGGTGTATGATAACGTCCAGCTGCAATATTAGTTGCAAAATCTCCAGGAGCGACATTAACAATATCAATTCCGAAGTTCTTGACTTCCATTCTAATAGACTCAGTCACCAACTCCAAAGCTCCTTTACTAGCAGAGTACATTCCTCTATATGGTAATCCCATATAGCCAGCAATTGATGTTACATTAATTATTTTACCTGACTGTTGCTTTCGCATTTGTGGTAAAACTGCTTTCATAACATCTATAGGCCCAAACAAATTGGTGTTAAAAACACTACGCATTTCGTCTGTTGGAGTATCTTCAATTGGTCCGGTAATTCCCATTCCTGCATTGTTTACTAAAACATCTAATCTACCTTCTTTATCAATAATTGTGGCAACAGCTTTCTGAATGGTTTCAACATTCAAAACATCTAAAGCAACAAAAGTAAATGGCAAATTAGAATCATCTTTTAATGTTCTACTAGTTCCATATACTGTCATTCCTTTTTCCGAAAGAAAAAGAGCAATTGCTTTACCAATTCCAGATGAGGCTCCTGTAATAAGAACAACTTTAGACATGCTATTTATTTGAGTTATTTATAGAGCAAATATCTTAAAAGAAAATGGAGAAATCTAAAAATAGAAAGTAATTTATTAAGAGGTTATGAACTAAAATTAATAGAAGTCTAAACGAAACTTTAGGGCATAAAAAATGGCAAGCTACCTACATCACACTGCTACAACCTAATACCCTTGCTGCGTTCCCGCCCTGGGGGATTCAAAGGGAGCTAGTTGTGTAGGACTTGCCGCTGCAAATTTACAATCAATTTTTATGTTGTACAATGTTTTTTTATCTATTTTTTGTAACATTTATAAGTCTTTGGATACTAATTGATTGTTCTTGTTGATTTGCTTTTGTATTTTTACAAAAGGAACATCACAATTAATATTAAAAATTATTATATAACTAACTAATTATCAAATCAAAATGGAAAATCAAGCATCTAGTAAAAGTATTATTTTAAATAGTGGATTATACCTTGGTATAGCTTCTGTATTAATCAGCTTAGTTAATTATGCAGTTGGAGATTATTTAAAACCTCATTGGTCAGTAAGTATTTTAAGTGGTATCATTATGATTGCTATGATTGTATTTGCTTTTAAAAAATTTAAAGAAATCAATAGCGGTTTTATGTCTTGGGGACAAGCAGTAAAAATCGGAGTTGGTTTAACTGTTGTTAGCGCTGTAATCGCAATTATATATCAACAACTATTTCAAAATTTCATTGAACCAGAATATATGCAGGATATGATGATGATGCAAGAACAAGCATGGATTGATGGTGGAATGACAAGCGATGGGATTGAGGCTGCAAAAGAAATGATGGAAAAATTTCAAGGTCCAATAATTTCATCTTCAATTGGTCTTCTTGTGGCTGCTTTTTTAGGCTTTATAGTTTCTGCAATTACAGGAGCTATCATGAAGCAATCTGCTGAAGAGCAATACTAATTTTAAGAAATATTTAAAGGAATTAAAGGTAAAATATACTCGTATGTTTTACCTTTACGTTTTTAGTCAACTTTCTTAATTGCAAACACATGGATATATCGGTAGTTATACCTTTATTAAACGAAGAAGAATCTTTACAAGAATTATATAGTTGGATTGCAAAAGTTATGCAGTCCAATTCTTATGAATACGAAGTCATTTTTATAGATGATGGAAGCACAGATACCTCTTGGAATGTTATTGAGAAACTATCATTAGAACACACCCAAGTAAAAGGAATTCGTCTTCAGAAAAACTATGGTAAATCTCAAGCATTAGATGCTGGATTTGAAATGGCGCAAGGAAAAGTTGTCATTACTATGGATGCCGACTTACAAGACAATCCTGATGAGATCCCTGAGTTATACGATTTAATTACAAAAGAAGATTTCGACTTAATCTCTGGATGGAAAAAGAAACGTTATGACAATGTCATCACTAAAAACATTCCTTCAAAATTGTTTAACGCAGCTGCTAGAAGAACTTCTGGCTTAAAGTTACACGACTTTAACTGTGGATTAAAAGCCTATAAAAGCATCGTAATTAAAACAGTTAAGGTAAGCGGAGAAATGCATCGCTACATTCCGGTTTTAGCAAAAAACGAAGGTTTCACAAATATTGGAGAAAAAGTAGTGCAACATCAGGCACGAAAATATGGAGTCACTAAATTTGGAATAGATCGTTTTATCAATGGTTTTTTAGATTTGATTACCATTTCATTTTTATCAAAATTTGGTAAACGTCCTATGCATCTTTTTGGACTTTGGGGAAGCTTGGTTTTTGCTGTTGGTTTTTTTGCCGCAAGTTATATCGGCGTATTAAAACTATATAAATTATCTCAAGGAATGAAAACTATTTTAGTAACAGACAATCCTTGGTTCTATATCTCTTTAATTGCAATGGTTATTGGAACACAATTATTTTTAGCAGGATTTCTCGGGGAGCTACTAGTAAGACCAAAAAACGGAGAGAAACACTATACAATTAAAGAAAAACTCAATTTCTAAATCCGTATCTTTACGGACTATTTTAACTACACATGAAGAAGATATTAGACGACGCTAAAAAATGGCTTTCTGACACGTTTGATGCAGAAACCAAAAATGAAGTACAACAATTAATCGATACAAATGCAGATGACTTAGCAGATCGATTTTATAAAAACATGGAATTCGGAACTGGCGGAATGCGTGGAATTATGGGCGCAGGAACCAACCGAATTAATAAGTACACCTTAGGAAAAGCAACTCAAGGATTGAGTAATTATTTACAGCAATCATTTCCTAACAAGCAACTAAAGGTAGCAATTGCTTACGATTGCAGACACAATAGTGCAGCATTTTCTAAATTAGTAGCAGATGTGCTTTCTGCAAATAACATTCAAGTGTTTTTATTTGAAGACCTACGTCCTACTCCAGAATTATCTTTTGCCGTAACTCATTTAAATTGTGATGCTGGTATTGTATTGACAGCTTCTCACAATCCGCCAGAATATAATGGCTATAAAGTATATTGGAATGATGGTGGACAGATAGTACCGCCACATGATAAAAACATTATTGACAATGTAAATTCATTAGATTTTTCAGAAATTAATTTTAATGCCAACGAAAACCTAATTACAACTATTGGTAAAGAAGTAGATGAAGCTTTTTGGAATGCATCAATCAAAAATGGAACATTTGACATAAAAGGAAGAGCAGATTTAAAAATAGTTTTCACTTCTCTACACGGAACCTCAATTACGTTGATTCCAGAAGTGCTAAAACGCGCAGGATATACGAATGTGCATATTGTTGAAGAACAAGCAAAACCAGATGGAGATTTCCCTACTGTAAAATCACCAAACCCAGAAGAGCCAGAAGCGCTACAAATGGCTGTTGATTTAGCAAATAAAGTTGATGCAGATATTGTTATTGGAACTGATCCAGATTCTGATAGATTGGGAATTGCTGTTAGAGATTTAGATGGAAGTATGAAATTGATGAATGGTAACCAAGCCATGGCGGTAATGACAGATTTCTTAATCAATCAATGGAAAAAAAACAATAAACTTAATAACAATCCTTTTGTAGGATCTACCATTGTCTCCACTAATTTAATAAACGAAATAGCTACAAGCTATGGAGTAGAAACTAAAGTAGGTTTAACCGGTTTTAAATGGATTGCTAAAATGATTCATGATTTTCCAAATCAAGATTTTATTGGTGGTGGAGAAGAAAGTTTCGGATATATGGTGGGTGATTTTGTAAGAGATAAAGATGCTGTTACTGCAACTTTATTAGCTTGTGAAATTGCAGCAAATGCAAATGCAAACGGAGGTTCTTTTTACAACGAGCTACTAAATATCTATCTAAAAAATAACCTCTATAAAGAACACTTAATCGCCATTGTTAAAAAAGGAATGGATGGTGCAGAACAAATCAAACAGATTATGATTGATTTACGCAACAATCCATTTACTGAAATTGATGGCTCTAAAGTTGAATTTTTATGTGATTATCAATCTTCTATTCAGAAAAATTTAATCACTGGTGAAGAAACGGTTATGGACATTCCAAAATCTAATGTATTAATTTACCATACAGAAGACGGAACAAAGATTGCCGCAAGACCAAGTGGAACAGAACCAAAAATAAAGTTTTACTTTAGCGTAAAAACATCTTTAGATTCAGTTGACAATGCTAAAACAACAGAAAATGAAATGGATGCTAAAATTGAACGAATCATTAAAGAATTGAATTTGTAATAATGAATTATTTTAGAAAGATATTACGATTTGCAAAGCCATATAGAAAGTATGCATTCTTAAATGTGTTGTTCAATATTTTATATGCAATTTTTAATGTTCTTACTGTCATTGCTTTTATTCCTGTATTAAATATTCTTTTCAAACAAGAAAACAAAGTATTAGTTAAACCAATCTATAATGGTTTCAGTGATATTGGAGATTATAGTCGTGAATTATTTTACTTCTATATTTCTGATATGGTTGAAAATGAAGGTAAAATAGAAACTCTATTGTTTATCTGCTTATTGACCTTGTCCTTATTTTTCTTTAAAAATTTATTTCGCTATTTGGCTTCTTTTGTACTTGTATTTTTACAAAACGGAACTGTTAAAGATCTACGTGATAGCTTATATCATAAAATTATAGAATTACCAATTGCTTATTTTTCAGAAAGAAAAAAGGGCGATATTATTGCTAGAATGACTGCAGATGTTCAAGAGGTAGAAATCTCCTTCTTAACCTCTTTAGAGGCAATTGTTAGAGAACCTTTAACAGTAATGATATCATTAACTATGATGTTTATCATTAGCCTTAAACTTACTTTATTTGTGTTTATTTTACTACCCGTTTCAGGGTTTATCATTTCTTCAATCAGTAAAAAGCTGAAAGCAAATTCTTTAAAAGCTCAAAAAGAAACTGGAAATTTTTTATCCTTTATAGAAGAGACTTTAACGGGATTAAGGGTTATTAAAGGATTTAATGCTGAGAAAACAATTGAACGTAAATTCAATGCTTCTACAACTAGATTTAGAAACCTTATGACTAGTGTTTTACATCGTAAAAAGCTGGCCTCCCCAATGAGTGAGTTTTTGGGTTCTGCTACTATTATTTCTATTTTATGGTTTGGAGGGAAAATTGTTTTACAAGATGACAGTCCTATAAAACCAGAAGAGTTTTTTACTTACATCATGTTGTTTTACACAGTTTTAAATCCTGTTAAAGCAATTACAACTGCCTATTACAATATTCAAAAGGGAGATGCTTCTGCACAAAGAATAATAGAGGTTTTAGAAGCAAAAAACACAATTATTGACAAACAAAATGCTATAGACAAAGTTGAATTTAATAGTGAAATCGAATTTAATGACATCTCTTTTAAGTATAAAGATGAGTATGTTTTAAAGAATTTTTCGATAACAATACCTAAAGGAAAAACTGTTGCTTTGGTTGGTCAATCTGGAAGTGGTAAATCTACTTTAGCAAATCTAATTACTCGTTTTTACGATGTAAATAAAGGAACTATTTCGATAGACGGAATCAACATTAAAGACATTTCAAAATATTCTTTGCGTAAACTGATGGGAATTGTGACTCAAGATTCAATTTTATTCAATGACACAGTTGCTAACAATATTTCTTTAGGAATGGAGCATAAAGATGAAGCTAAAATTATTGACGCAGCTAAAATTGCCAATGCTCATGAATTCATTGATCTTTTACCAGAACAATACCAAACTAATATTGGCGATAGCGGAAACACATTGTCTGGCGGACAAAAACAACGCCTAAGTATTGCAAGAGCCGTACTTAAAAATCCTCCAATAATGATTTTAGATGAAGCTACTTCTGCTTTAGATACAGAATCTGAGCAACTAGTTCAAAAAGCATTAGAGAAAATGATGCAAAACAGAACTTCGTTGGTTATTGCACATCGATTATCCACTATTCAGAAGGCCGACATCATAGTTGTTCTCAAAAAAGGGGAGATTGTTGAGCAAGGAAAACACGATGAATTACTTGCTAAAAAAGGAGATTATTATAAATTAGTAAACATGCAAAACTTAGCTTAATAATGAGTTTTATCAGCACTGTCAGGAAATCAAAACTTGCTTTTTATATTACCAATAGTATTCAGTTAGCCATTCCAAAATTCTTTTTTCAACTGAGAAAAAACTATTGGCTACAACAAGTAAAAAAATACCCTGCAAAAACTATTTCTGATCGCTTAGATTATTATCTTTCAAGTGAAAATGGTGTATTAAACAAAGAAGCTATCATATTAAAAGACTTTAAGCGTCCAAAAAAAGACACGATGTACTTTTATGATTTAGCTAAATACACAAAGTATTTTAAGACTTCATTTAAAGTTCATCATAATTTTGGAGATATTGAAAACAATCAGGAAACGTTGACTATTGTTAAGAGTCGCCCAATACAACATACTGGTAATTCTGTTTTGATGAAGTTAAACCAATTACGTCATTTTAAATTTATTACAGATCCCATTCCTTTTTCTAAAAAGAAAGATATCATTGCTTGGAGAGGAGCCATTCACAAAGAAAATAGAAGAAGTTTGGTTGCTCAATATTACAATCATCCAAAGTGTGATATTGGTCATATAAAGCTACATACTGGAGAAGCTATATGGGAGAAACCTTTTTTAACAATTGAAGAACAGCTAGAAAACAAGTTCTTACTTTCTATTGAAGGAAATGATGTTGCTACAAACTTAAAATGGATATTTTCTTCAAATTCATTGTGTTTTATGCCAACTCCAAAGTTTGAAACTTGGTTTATGGAAGGTAAATTGATTCCGAATGTGCATTACGTACACATCAAAGATGATTATTCTGATATGTTGGAAAAAGTGGAATACTATTCTAAAAATGAAGACGAAGCATTAAAAATAATTAAAAATGCTAATGATTGGGTAGCTCAATTTAAAGATAAAAAATTAGAAAAAATCATTTCTTTATTGGTCTTAGACAAGTACTTTTCGGTAACAAACCAGCAATATAAATAATTGCTTCTTATTTTTTTAAGCCTAAAGCGTTTCCTTTTTCAAGCATAAACTGAAATGAAGCTTCATATTCATTTGGAATTACTCCATCTAAAATAGCATTTTTAATAGCTTCTTTTAATTGGCCAATTTCTCTACAAGGTTCTAAATTAAAAGTCTTCATAATCAATTCACCTGAAATTGGTGGCTGAAAATTTCGAACATGATCTCGCTCTTCAACTTCTTTTATTTTTCTACGCACCAAATCAAAATTCTTATGATACCGTTTAAACTTCGTTGGGTTTTTGGTTGTGATATCTGCTTCGCACAAGATCATTAACGAATCTATATCATTACCCGTATCAAAAACCAATCTTCGCACAGCAGAATCTGTAACATTACTTGCCAATACAATTGGGCGAGAACTTAAGAGCACCATTTTTTGCACAAATTTCATTTTGTTATTTAATGGTAATCGTAAACGTTTAAATAGTTTATAGACCATTTTTGACCCAACAAACTCATGCCCATGAAAGGTCCATCCAATTTTTTTATGAAATTTTTTGGTTGGCGCTTTTCCTATATCATGTAATAAAGCTGCCCATCGCAACCAAAGATCATTTGTGTTTTCAGAAATATTATCTACGACCTCTAAAGTATGATAAAAATTATCTTTATGTTTTTGTCCTTCTACTTCTTCTACTCCTTTTAACGCCAACAATTCAGGTAAAATCATTGGTAATAAATTGGTAGACTCTAACAGTAAAAACCCAACTGAAGGTTTTGTTGATCCCATAATTTTATTGAGCTCATCAACTACACGTTCTTTCGTAATAATTTTTAATCTATCTGCATTTTCAGAAATGGCAGCTAAAGATTCTTGCTCTATTGTAAAATTCAACTGACTCGCAAAACGAATGGCACGCATCATTCTCAACGGATCATCAGAATAGGTAATATTGGGTTCTAAAGGAGTTCTAATGATTTTAGAATTCAAATCATCTACTCCATGAAAAGGATCTAATAACAACCCGAAATCTTCTTTATTTAAACTCAGTGCCATCGCATTGATTGTAAAATCTCTTCTGTCTTGATCGTCTTGCAACGTTCCTACAGAAACTTCTGGGTTTCTACTTTCTTCGGAATATGACTCTTTTCTAGCACCAACAAACTCAATTTCTACATCTTTATAACGTAACATTGCTGTTCCGTAAGTTTTAAAAACTTGCACTTTTGGTTTTGTCGGCAACAATTCTGCTACTCTATTTGCCAATTCAATTCCGCTTCCTACAGCTACAACATCTACATCTTTTGCGTTTCCTCTTTCTAATAAAAAATCACGCACAAAGCCTCCAATCACATAGCTCTTAATACCTAAATCTTGTGAAGCTTTTGAAATATAGTTGAATATTGAAGCTGAAATTGCTTCGGTGTATAATTGTTGTTGCATAGAATTATTCTCTAATAACTTCTACTTTATTATCATCTGTAATTCTAAGAATTCTTGATGAAGCAGTTGCTACTTTTTCTTGCTGCAAATTTACTATATAATCTACGCTATCCAAAATTGTAGTCCTTATTTCTGAAAATGATTTTAATAACTGTATATTCGAAAAATAAAAAAAGATTCATCTCTCTTAAAAAATTGTTCTTGTTTCTAATCATTTTTTTAAATATTCTATAAATGAAAAAATTAATAATGGATTTAGATGACACTATTTCTACAACTATCAATGGTGACTATGCTAATTCCAAGCCAATTCAAGCTGTTATTGAAAAATTACGTGAGTATCAAGATTTAGGGTTTCAAATAGTAATCAACACTGCTAGAAATATGAGGACCCATAAAAATAATGTTGGGAAAATAAACATACATACTTTACCAAACATTATTACCTGGTTAGATAATCATAAAGTTCCCTATGACGAAATTATTGTAGGAAAACCTTGGTGTGGTTTTGATGGGTTTTATGTCGATGATAAAGCAATTAGGCCTAGTGAATTCATTAGCAAGAGTTATGATGAAATCCTTGAATTGATTAACAAAGAAAAATATCTTACTAAATAACACAAAGGTGTACAAATAAACCGTTTAAACTTGATTAAACAAAATAGTTCTTTTGCTTTTTATACCTAAAACATTATGATAATATTTCCAATGGCTGGTTTGAGCAGTCGTTTTTCAAAGGCTGGTTATCTTAAACCTAAATACATGTTGGAAGCTCACGGAAAGACTATTTTTGAATGGGCTGTTTCTAGTTTTCAGTATTATTTTAAAACAGAAACGTTTCTCTTTATTGCTATGGATACTGATGAAGTCAAAGATTTCATTGAAAACAAAACAACGGAATTGGGAATTGTAAATTATAAAATCGCCCTGTTAAATGCGCCAACCAAAGGTCAAGCAGAAACTGTTTACCAAGGCTTAACCCAACTTTCAAATGTTTCTTTAGAAAAGGAGCATCTCTTCATTTTTAACATTGACACCATTCTATTAAACTATAAATTTCCTGATTTTCTGAATGAAGCATTAGGCTATTTAGATGTTTTTATAGGAGAGGGAGAAAATTGGTCGTACGCAAAACCTAAAAAAAACTCTAAACATATAGTTGAAAAAACAGCCGAAAAAAATCAAATATCAAATTTATGTAGCAATGGATTGTATTATTTCAAATCATTCGAAATCTATGAAAATGCTTTTCTTGAAATGACTCGCAATAACCTAACAAGTAAAGGTGAGTTTTACATTGCTCCAATGTATAATCTCCTTACCAAAACGAATAAAATATTTTACAATATTACTTCATCAGATTTTATTGTTTTTTGTGGTATTCCAGAAGAATATGATGCTTTTAAAAAATCGAGTATTCCTCTTTTACACTCTTTATGATTTTTAATCTATTAACATCCGTAGGGTCAGTAGACACCCATTTGTAAAAAAAAGTTTCCGGTATTTTCCCCATCCTTTCTTTTATTTCTAAATAAGTAGGATGACCTTTCATTTTAAAATTAAAAAAACACAACTGATTCAAATGAACACTATATAAACCTGTGTGCACCAGTTTTTTCACAACACTTGCAAAAACTACTTCTTCAGCAATATGAGGATATATAATATGGTTTTTAAAGATCCTATTTATTTTTATTTTTAACTCAAAATATTTTGGCTTTGATAAACTTTTAAACACACTTTTATTACACATAGCAGCAAAATGCTGTAAAACTTCTTTTTTAAAACAAAGTCCTTCATGATAACATTCATACATGTAACCATTTACAATATATGGTTTTAAAATATGTCTTGCATAAATTGATTTTCTAAACCAACGACTGGCAGTAAATCTAGTTTTACTTTTACCCGTTGTAATTTTGTTGTAAAACCTTGTTATTAACCAAGGATTTCTATTTGTTTTTCTTAAATATTGGCAATAAATATCTTTAGGGTTGTTTTCTATAAATGAAGTTATCCCAGGTTTTATCATTAAACAATTAAAGGGCAAAACTAAATAATAATCAAAGACTAAATTCTCATATGCATACTTCATATTAGACAATAATGCCTGCGTAATATATCCCCATTTGGTAGGGATTTGATTCGGGTTAAAAAACAACCAGCTTTCACTTTCTGGAATTTCTATTAAAACCTTGTCTATGAAATTTTGATAATCTTCATCAATATTAACATGAATCAAAACTTTTGATTTAGGCTCAAGACTTTTTATGTTTTTTATCAACTGTATTGTTGTTTCAACAGGAGAAATCACCAAAATACTCATTAACAAATCCATCTTAATTCATTTTAATATAATTAAATCACTTCTCTATAAGACAAATCAAGGCAAGAAAAATCTTCTTAAATTATTCTCTAATAATTTCGACTTCATTATCATCTGTAATTCTAAGAATTCTTGATGAAGCAGTTGCTACTTTTTCTTGCTGCAAATTTACTATATAATCAACACTATCCAAAATTGTAGTGTGTATTTCTGAAAATGATTTAGGTGTAGGTTCTCCGCTGACATTTGCTGATGTAGAAACAATTGGTTTTCCGAAGTTCTGAATGAGCTTTTTACAAAAACTGTTTTGAGTAACTCTAATCGCAATAGTGTTATCTGAAGCAATACAATTAGCAGCAATTCCCATTGGGTTTTTATATATAATCGTAGTTGGTCTAATTGCTTTTTCTAGCTCTTCTTTAGCTTTACTCGGAATTGATTCTACGTATTTAGAAAGCATTTCAATAGAACTCACTAAAATGATTAAACTTTTACTCTCAACTCTCTTTTTGATATTAAAAACTTCGGAAACTGCTTTTGAATTTGTAGCATCACAACCAATTCCCCAAACAGTATCTGTTGGATAAAGAATTACTTTTTCATTTAGTAATAAATTCGAAATTATATGTATTTCTTCAGGTTTCAAAAGCGCTAATATTATGAATTTTTATTCGTTTTTTTCTTAGCAACCGTAGCGTGTTGCATAAAGAACATATCTAGTTGGGTTCCTAAAAATAAAATATTAAACAAAATTGCAAATGGGAAATATAAAAATGATTTTGTTGTGTTTATCCCTTTTATAGATTCTATTGTATACCCACAATCATTGAACATTCTCTTGATACTTTTTTTTGTAAAAAATCGATAGTGCGTTCTATCTAAAATTAGATCATCTGTGTATTTCCAATCTCTTTTAAAAATCATTTTAAAGATGTTTTTAGAATACCTAACATTTGGTATTGAAGTAACCAAAACCCCATCTTGCTTAAGTTTAACCTTTAAGTTTTCAATATCATCCCAAGGCTCTAATAAATGCTCAAGAACATCATTCATAACAATGACATCAAAATAGTTGTTAGGTAACTCGTTTAGCTTTTCATCTAAAGTACCAACAACAACTTTATATAGTTTATTTTGAGCTTCTTTAGCAGATTCCTCAAATGGTTCAACACCCCATGTCTCTGTTCCTTCTTTAACCAATTGAGCTGAAAAATTACCAGCTCCACAACCAATTTCTAAAATAGTTTTAGCAGAACTTGGTATAAATTGCAACATTTCGGGTCTTATGTTTTTATAATATCCAGAGTTCTTAACTTCCATAAAATTAGGTTTTAGAGTTATTTTTTAAAAGGCAAATTCATCGATCTTTTACTTAACCAACTTCCTTTTCTTAATGATTGAAAATAATAGTTGACTAATTCATTGAATAAATATAAGCTTAATTTTAGTTTCGGAATAAAAAAGAAGCATATTCCGATTACTGCTAAAATTGTTTTAAAAATTACATTATTTAAAACCGCCAACAACAATAACAAAAATTGTTTAACCCCTTTAAAGTGATTTTTAATATATACATGTTTAGAAATTATTACTTCTGTTTTTGTAATTCTTGCTGTTTTAATATTTATTCTTGAAGCTCCTCCGTGATTGTGAATAATATTTACATTTTTAAGCAAGGCTACTTCTCCTCCATTATCTCTTACTTTTTTACTAATATCTACATCTTCAAAATACATCCAATAATCTTCGTTCCATCCATTTACTTTTTGAAACCATTCTCGACTCATAAAGACAACAGAACCAGAAACCCAATTTGGAAAAAGAATAGTATCGGTTTCTTTAGTCGCTTTTCTAAACTTTCTATAAATGGCTCTAGTCAATCCAAATAAAGTAAAGGTGTTTGGAAAAATTCTATCAGAATCCTCAAAAGAACCATTATTATTCAATTGATTACAAGAAACAATTCCGTAATTAGAATTTTTTTGCAAACATTTCAACATGGAATCAATTGCGGTTTCTGTTGCAATTGTATCGGGGTTTAAAAACAACAAATGAGAACCTTCAGAATGTATTGCACCTGTATTACAACCATTAGCAAAACCGTTGTTCCCTGAATTTTCTATAAATATAAATTGAGTGTATTTTTCTGAAAACTCTTTTAATTTACCATCATCAGATTTATTGTCTACAATAATAACTTCTAATGTAAAATTCTCTTCAGTGACCTGCATTAACGCATCCAAACAGTCTTTTAAATGTTTCCAACTTTTATAATTAACAATGATTATGGATACATCCTTTTTATTAATCTCAATATTAAATTTCGCTATTGGATTTGAGTGCTTTTTAGGGATGTATTTTAATTTTAAAACCTCAACATACCTTCTCCAAACTCCAAAAGCATGCACCCAAGAAATTATAAATCCTTGAATTCCATCTAAAAAACCAAATTTTATAAAAAACTGTATAAAAAACCTCACTATCGGCTTTATAAATAAGTGATATGGAGTTATAAACTGTCCTTTCACAAGTAGTTCTTCTGCTTGCAATCGTGCATAACCTCTAAGCTTCTCCTTATACTGATTGTATCCTTTATAGGAGTAATGATCTATTTTTTTTGACAAAAATCCAATCTCTCCTTCAGTAGAAATTTCTTCGTGAACTTTTCCTTTATACTTGCAATTCCCTCTACGAAACAGTCTAATTACTTTGTCTCGTTGCCAACCACTAAACGTTAGTTTTTTACTTTTAAAAAAGAAATTTCTATAAATATAAAAAGCAGAATATTTAGATGTAGAATTAACACTTCTTAAAACCTCTTCTTGTAGACCTTGATTGATCGTTTCGTCTGCATCTAATAAAAAAATCCAATCATTAGAAGCTTTCCGAATAGCAAAGTTCTTCTGATTGGAAAAATTATCAAAGTTTCGTTGCAATAAAATTGCATCTGTGTTTTTTACAATTTCTAGTGTATTGTCTGTACTGAAAGAGTCAATTACAATAATTTCATCTGCAAAACTTACTGAATCTAATGCGCTTTGAATATTAGATTCTTCGTTAAAAGTTGGAATTATTGCTGTAATTTTTGTCATAAATTCTAAACAGCTACATCATATTCACGTAATGCATCATTTAATGATGTTTTCTTGTCTGTACTTTCTTTACGCTTACCAATAATTAATGCACACGGAACATTGTATTCTCCTGCTGCAAATTTCTTTGTATAGCTTCCTGGAATTACTACAGAACGTGCAGGAACTCTTCCTTTCATTTCTATAGGCTTATCTCCAGTAACATCAATAATTTTTGTAGATGCTGTTAATACTACATTAGCTCCTAGTACTGCTTCAGCCTCAACTCTAACTCCTTCTACAACGATACAACGAGAACCAATAAATGCGCCATCTTCTATAATTACGGGTGCAGCTTGTAATGGCTCTAATACACCACCAATTCCAACACCTCCTGATAAGTGCACATTTTTACCTATTTGTGCGCAGCTTCCAACAGTTGCCCAAGTATCTATCATTGTCCCTTCATCTACATAAGCACCAATATTTACATAACTTGGCATTAAAATAGTTCCGGCTGCAATATAAGCTCCATGTCTTGCAACTGCATTTGGCACAACTCTAATACCTTTTTCAGCATAGTTTCTTTTCAACGGAATTTTATCATGATATTCAAAAATACCTGCTTCTAATGTTTCCATTTTTTGGATTGGAAAATACAAAACAACTCCTTTTTTTACCCATTCATTTACTTGCCATCCGTTAGCAGTTGGTTCTGCAACTCTTAAAGTTCCTGCATCTAATAAATCAACAACTTTTCTAATAGCATTTATTGTATTTTCTTCTTTTAATAACTCACGGTTATTCCAAGCTTTCTCTATGATTTCTCTTAAATTCTCCATCTGGTTAAATATATTTTTGCAAATATAAATCTATCGTTAAAATTCTAAGCGAAGATACATTTTTTAAACAGATATTTCTGTCATGTTTAAATTTCACTTTGCAACTTAACAGCCTAGAAACTGACTCAGGTTCACAAAATAAAACAATACTTTTATTAATAGTATGGTTAATTAAGGTTTAACCATTATTTTTGTCAAAAAGGAATATATAATGAGTAGAGTTTTAGCCATAGATTTCGGCAAAGTTAGAACCGGAATTGCAGTAACTGATGAGTTGCAAATTATTGCTTCTGGCTTAACAACTGTTGCAACACCAGAATTAATTTCTTTTTTAAAAGACTATACAAAAAAAGAAAAAGTGGAACTTTTTTTAGTAGGACTTCCCAAACAAATGGATAATACAGCTAGTGAAAGTGAAGTGTTGATTACTCCTTTCTTAAAAAAGCTAACAGCGTCTTTTCCTAACATTCCAATGCAAAGAGTTGATGAACGCTTTACTTCTAAAATGGCTTTTCAAACTATGTTAGATGGCGGAGCCAAAAAGAAAAAGCGCCAAAACAAAGGATTGATAGACGAAATTAGTGCTACTATCATTTTACAATCCTATTTATACAACAAATAAGTTTTTCAATTTATTCTTTCTTCGTATTTTTGCACGCATAAAATTAATAAACAAATGATTTTACCAATTGTAGCGTACGGAGATCCTATTTTGAGAAAAGTAGGAGTTGAAATTGACAAGGATTATCCGCAGTTAAAAGAATTGATTGCCAACATGAAAGAGACCATGTACAAAGCTAGTGGTGTTGGCTTGGCAGCTCCACAAATTGGAAAAGCTATCAGGTTATTTTTAGTAGATGCATCTCCTTTTGGTGATGATGAAGAATTAGAGGAAGAAGAAAGAAAATTTTTAGCTGAATTTAATCATGTGTTTATTAATCCTAAAATCTTAAAAGAAGAAGGAGATGAATGGGCTTTTAACGAAGGTTGTTTAAGTATTCCTGATGTTAGAGAAGATGTTTTTAGACAAGAACAAGTTACCATTGAATTTCAAGATGAAAATTTTGAAAAGCATACCATGACTCTAAATGGGTTGGCAGCTAGAGTTTTTCAGCATGAGTTTGATCATATAGATGGAATTTTATTTACTGATAAATTATCTTCATTAAAGAAAAGACTGATCAAAAAGAAATTAGAAAATATCTCTAAAGGTAAAGTAAATGCAGATTATAGAATGCGTTTCCCAAACCTAAAGAAAAAATAAGACACAAAGACCTTAAAAAATATAAAATGGAATTTAGTAAAATTATTGCCGTAACAGGTAAACCAGGT
Organism: uncultured Flavobacteriaceae bacterium; assembly: GCA_913062575.1. Lineage (GTDB taxonomy): Bacteria > Bacteroidota > Bacteroidia > Flavobacteriales > Flavobacteriaceae > Polaribacter. The sequence goes on from CAJXVT010000026.1 coordinate 32,758, forward strand.
TTATTTCAAGTTGTTTCACAAACTAAAACAGGAATTCTTGTTGAGTCATTATCTGACAAAAAACGTTTTCCAATCATATCTACTCAAAATGTGAGTTTATTAGAAAATATTGCCATTTTCACCTATGATGAGGAAGTACCTTTATTAACTGTTTTTAAATCTATCTCTGAAAAAGAAGAAGGGAAAGAAACAATCAGTCACAAAGAAAGTGGCGCTAAATTGTCTTCGTTTTTCTCTGAAATCTTACCAGAATACGACCAAGAAAGAGTGTATACTTCTAATATCAAAAAAATTATTCAGTGGTACAATGCGTTGATTGCTGTTGGATTTGATTTTTCTGCTGCAGAACTATCTTCTGAAGCTAATCAAGAAGCATAATGAATTCTAGAGCTCAGCAATTAGAAGCGTTTAATAGGTTGTTAGATATTATGGACGAACTTCGAGAGAAATGTCCCTGGGATCAAAAACAAACCTTAGAATCGTTAAGACATTTAACGATTGAAGAAACCTACGAATTGGCTGATGCAATTTTAGACAACGATTTAGAAGAAATAAAAAAGGAACTGGGAGATGTTTTACTCCATCTTATTTTTTATGCTAAAATTGGTTCCGAAAAAAAAGCTTTTGATATTGCAGATGTTGCCAACGCAATTTCTGACAAACTCGTAAGTAGACATCCACACATCTATAGTGATGTTGTTGTTAAAGATGAGAAAGAAGTTAAACAGAACTGGGAAAAACTAAAGCTTAAAGAAGGGAAAAAATCAGTATTAGAAGGAGTTCCAAAAAGTTTACCTTCGGTTGTAAAAGCGAGCCGGATTCAAGAAAAAGTTGCTGGAGTTGGGTTTGACTGGGAACAACCAGAACAAGTGTGGGACAAAGTACAAGAAGAATTGGCCGAATTACATGCCGAAGTAAAAAACAAGAACCAAGAAAATATTGAATCTGAATTTGGGGATGTGCTTTTTTCTATGATCAATTACGCACGTTTTATAGGAGTCAATCCAGAAAACGCATTGGAAAGAACCAATAAAAAATTCATCAAACGATTTCAATACTTAGAAGAAGCTGCAAAAAAGGAAGGCAAGCAACTTTCCGACATGTCCCTTGTTGAAATGGATGTCCATTGGGAGAATTCGAAAGAATTCTTCAAATAGCAATAAATTGGGAGAATTCGAAAGAATTCTTCAAATAACTGTTTCCAAAAAATATAAAAAGATTACTTCGTCATTATATTCCTCGTAAAGACGTTTTCTTTATATTTACTCTATGAATATTTTAATCATAACAGGAGGAAGTAAAGGTATAGGAAAAGCACTTGCAGAAAAATACCATTCTAAAGGTTATCATGTTATTTCAATAGCTAGAAGCAGCCTAGAAAATTGTCCATTTACCCAGCTGAAAGCAGATTTAACTAATATTGATGAGTCTACAACTACTTTCAACAGCCTTTTTGGTCAACTAGATTCTACAGCAACTAAATGCATTACATTAATTAACAATGCTGGTACATTAGGAACTATCAACACCTTAGGGAATTTAGATACAAAAAGCATC